>JAYVUF010000265.1:0-2146 GCA_043788135.1 Actinomycetes bacterium | reverse complement strand
CTTGTGATTGAAGATCTCCTTTTTTGCCATAAATCGAATGTAGCGCTTCGCAGGAAGTGCTCCGGTGCCTACGAGCGCAAAATCTAAGTACCCGATGTGATTGAGACAGAGCACCGCGCCACCTTCGCGCGGAAGATTCTCGACCCCTTGAAAATTAAATTGTATTCCGAGGTACTTCCAGAAAGACTTTATTACGAAAATTACTGGGGGATAGACGAGATCAGCCACGTAGAAACGCCTTCTTCTCCTGGGCTTGCTTATAAAGTCGTCCGGCGCGGTAACTGGAACGAACCAATGGCCCGCTCATGACTCCTAAGAAACCAATATCTTCGGCCTCTTGAGAGAGTTCAACAAACTCTGCTGGCTTAACCCATCGAATAACTGGGTGATGCTTAGGGGTTGGGCGCAGGTATTGAGTAATTGTGATGAGGTCACATCCAGCATTATGAAGATCAACTAAAGCCTGTGATACCTCTTCTCGTGTCTCACCCATTCCAAGAATTAAGTTGGACTTTGTTACCAATCCGAAGGCTTGGGCTTGTGAAATTACATCGAGGGAGCGGTCGTATCTAAAGGCGGGTCGGATCTCTTTAAAGATGCGGGGGACAGTCTCTAAATTATGAGCAAAAACTTCTGGACGCGTTTCAAAGACTTCATTGAGCAGATGCGGCTTTCCGCTGAAATCTGGAGCTAACATTTCGACACCGGTGCCCGGGTTGAGATCGTGCACGGCTCGGATGGTTTCGGCATATAGCCATGCACCTTCATCGGGTAGATCATCGCGGGTGACCCCAGTGATGGTTGCATAGCGAAGTTCCATTGATCGTACGGATTCCGCTACGCGGCGAGGTTCGTCGCGATCCAGTGGATCAGGTTTGCCGGTATCAATATTGCAAAAATCGCAACGACGGGTACAACGTTCGCCACCGATTAAGAAAGTAGCTTCGCGATCTTCCCAACATTCAAAAATATTTGGACAGGCCGCCTCTTGGCAAACAGTGTGTAGACCTTCGCGCGCTACGAGTGAACGAAGTTTGGTGTACTCCGGACCCATATTGGCCCGAGTTTTGATCCACTCCGGTTTGCGTTCGATCGGGACCGCCGCATTTCGCGCTTCGATGCGAAGAAGTTTGCGACCTTCTGGAGCAAGAGTCATGAAGCTACCTTCCTGATGGTGGTGAGTAGGTTTAATTCAATCATGGGGAGAACTTCCTCGATTGTGATTGGAAATCCGCACTCCTCGACCATGGATGTGACTCCAGCATCAGTGAGACCACAGGGCACAATCTTCGAATAGGCTGATAAATCTGGGTTCACATTGAGCGCAAATCCGTGCATAGTCACGCCTTTAGCCACACGCATTCCAATGGCAGCTATCTTGCGATCACCTTTGGCATCGCGAATCCAAACCCCGGATCGTTCGCAAAATTGTTCAGCTGGAATTCCAAAGTTACGACACACCTCTATGAGAGCGCTCTCAATCTCGCGCACAAAGCCAACCACGTCAGAGCGATTTCTTAATTTTACGATGGGGTAGCCGACGATCTGCCCTAACCCATGCCATGTGATCTTTCCCCCACGATCTACATCAATGACGGGAGTTCCATCTAATGGTCGCTCATCTGGCTTAGTCATACGACCAGCGGTATACACGGAAGGGTGTTGAAGCAGAATTAAGGTGTTGGGAGTTGTGCCGGCAACTACTTCCTCATGGATGTCGCGCTGGAGCTGCCAGGCATCTTCATATTCCAAAACGCCGACGAAGCGCGTTGTGATCTTAAAATGTGTTGACCCAGCCGCGGCGCTCATAACCTCTAGTCTAATGTAGGTTTACGGCCATGACGCTTCGGGTAGGAATATCAGGTTACGGTCTGGCTGGACGCTATTTTCACGCTCCCTTACTCAAAGCTGCTGGTTTTGAAGTTGTTGGTGTCCTGACCACAAATGAAGAGCGCGCAAGCCATGCCTTCTCCGATTTTCCACAAGTCAGCATTGCCCGCACCATGCCTGAACTTCTCGATTTTGGATTAGATCTACTTGTTGTTGCCAGTGCCAATATTGCCCACGCTAGCGATGCAATTGCTGGTTTGACGCGCAAAGTTCCGGTCGTAATCGATAAGCCAATGGGACGCAATGTAGAGGAAAC
>JAYVUF010000264.1:0-6887 GCA_043788135.1 Actinomycetes bacterium | reverse complement strand
AAGCTATACTTATGAAGCAACTCCTGTGCCTTGGCCGCGGCTGCAGCGCTCTCGTGCTCGTTACTAGATTTAGCCAGTGCGAACAATCGCCTGACTCTTTCCAGTATTTCCTCTTCGGTTCTCATTCTATTTCCTCTCGTTTGTCCAAAAGACCGTCCAAGTAGTCCGAGGGCATTGATGATATTAGCCGCGTAACCTTATCCAGAGAAATGCTGGCCTCACACTGCGTCCCGTCGTCATCCTCGTAGTCGCACTTGAACGCCTCATCCGAGAAGCTGAACCGCCATCCGTGCTCATGACTTTCCATCTTATATTTCCTTCATCATTTTAGTGTGGGTGAGAGATAATTATCGTTTAGCTGGTCTTGTGGAGTTTCCCGGCCTTCATCAATTTCTTGTACATGAGCTTGCCGAGCTTCACGTTGTCGAGGCCATAGTCAAAATGTGTCTGAAATTCAAACACTTCCTCAACTGTCCCCTCGCCGCAGCCGCCGGGTTCCACGAGATATTCTCTCATGAGCCGGGCTTTGTTCTCTGACACGATGAGCATGTCTTCAAACTCATCGTCCGGCCCCGATAGTATGTACTTCATTTCCACTAAATTCACCATTCCTTATCGGTATTTGGTTTCCCTTGGGTTATCTCTCACCCATATCAAGTATACCACAACTGGCCCGTGGGGTCAATCGCATTCCGTCATAATCCCATGACAACAGGACATATACCTCGCACCGTCATAAGCTGCATCACAACTTGCCCATGACCCCAAAATCCTTCCACCCGAATTAGCTCGGGCGCCAGCCAAAGAAATACCCCAGCCGGGTCAACTTCCGGCTGGGGTACATTATGTGGATTGGCGGGAACTAGTCCCTTGTTGCGCCGATGTCGCGTGCCAGCTTCTTAACAGCTGCATCGAATCCGGGCGAAAGCTTCATCCCGTAATCCTTGGGATTACGAGCGCGGTCAACGGCCTTGGCACCGTCCACTCCGCCAAATTGGAGGAGAAGCTCGCTGGACGCGTAGCTGCCACCGTTATAATTCCAGTTACCCTTGGCGCTATTCCGCGGTGCACCGGGCTCCCGAGTCGAGGCCGATTTGGCCTTGGGGGCGTCCTTGGCCGTGATTGAGATGATCGCCTTTCCGGTCGTTTCGTCCACAGTAATATGAATCCCGCGGAGTCCGAGATCGCGCATCCGAGCGGTATCGATCTCATCCTCGACGTAATCCTCAATCATCTCTTTCAGCGAAACGCTGAATTCCATCCGTTCTGCGGATTTGCGTTCAAACCCAGCATTGTCAACTGCCGTCTGCGCCTTCTCAACGTTGCGGTTTGCAACAGTCAGCGCGGTCGACGCGGCAAGCATGGCTTTGAGATCATTGGCGACGGCAGCCACCTGCAATTCGGACTGCACCGTGGCCAGCGCGGTCTGCGCGTCCACGAGTGCGGTATCGAGCGTATCGTCTTCCGGTGCTTCCATTGTCTCTTCTGGTGCGGGAGCATCAGTTCCAATCACATCAGATTCCGGAGTGTCACTTGTGTTTGTCTTAACCAATTTCCTTCTTTCTGGCCAGTCGGCAGTTGACCTTGTTGACAACCGAGTTACGTCCGATTTGGAACCCGCTGCCGTTTGCAGTGGTCGGTTCCTCCTCGGGGGCTGATGTAATTGTACCACACCAGTGGTAAACGTACGGTAAACGTACTTTGCTGCATCGAGCGCATGCTTGGCTGTCATATGCTCGTTCGATATGGGGCCGGGCTCGGTTATGCTCGGCCGTTGTATGCCCGCTCGCAATGCCGCGGCCCCGAAGTGTCATATGACGAGTCGACATACTTACTTGTCATATGATGATATGTCATGTAACTTATATGCTCATCACTTGGGTTATGTCTACTAGTTATGTCTACACCCGCTGACCCCTCTAAAATTTCTCAAAACAGAAATAGTACTGGCGAAAGCTCGACTGAGCCTTTAATCGCGGGATAGCTGAGGGAGAGGTAGATTGTGGGTGACTATGCCCTGGCGAACGCGCGTCCGGAATAATTGATAGCGGTCGTAGTCCGAAATAAACCCGAGATTGGCGCAGCCCATAATGGCTATAGTGTTATTGCAGTCACCGTAGTGCCCGAGCCCGAGTACGTGGCCTACTTCATGGAGAGTTACGGAACGGAGATCGGCTTCGGAAGTGGAGGATAGGAAGGCTGTGCCGTAGTGAATTTCCCGAGGCGTTGGGGAGGAGGTATATACGTAGTACGCGATCTGATATGGCATCGGCTCGGTGAAGACGGCTACGGGAAGAGGAGCGGCTCCCCATTGTGCGAAGGCCCAGAGGATAATTGCGAGGATGCTCATGGGATGCAGTTCTCGTGGTAGACGGAGTTAGATATTATTATCATAGGCCGGTAATAGATATGCTCGATGCATATCTTACAAACTAGCCATTTCATTTGCTCTCTCACCTCCTTGCTCATAGTCAGAATATTGTAGATGGATTGATAGTCCAAGACTTGATTCGAGGAGTCTGGCGGCGGCGAACCAAGTCGTTGCTTCGGATGCTTGGGTCCAGCTGATTTCATTGTCTACTCCGTGCTTGATTAAGATTGTGAGATGCGGTCCCCAGGAAAATTTGTAGGGCGGACCAAGTTCAGGACTGCCGTGAAGCTCTAATAGAATACGGATGAAAGTGAGCTTGGCTCTCCGGATTCGGTTAGGATGGAGTCTATCTTTGTCTTCAGCAGCGTAGGCTTGGGCAAGCTGGATCTTGACGCGGGATAGCCGGTTTAGATAGTATTTGCGCCGGAGTTTATAGCCTGGAGCAATGCTAAGCATTAAAAAATCCACCGTGTGACGGGGTGACGGGATGTGACGCGTTTTTCGTAACTCTCTAGAGAATTCACATTTTTCCCTAAGAAATATACAAAATGATGGGTTGAACCCATCACAAGGCCTTTTATGTAATGAAGTAAAGAGGAATATGACGCGATGCAATTCAACTTATTGGATCCCACAGATAAAAAATGTGTCATAAACTGCACGACAAAACGGGCGAGATCATACTCCCGAAACATGATTGTAACATTACTCAACCTTAAACCGAAACTCAATGTGGACTCCCTTGTAGTACCAGCCCTCTCTGTCATGGAGTTTTTGGAATTTAGCGCCCATTTTCTTACCAAAAGATGTGGTAGTCATAGGTGGGGTAGCGTTATTAGAGCACCAAGTTTTGTAGGCTTCGTAAAAGGCGGTAGCACGAATACTACCGACTTCGTTGCGAATACAAGAGGAGGTGACGAAGAGTTCTAGCTCGTCGGACTCTTCCCGATACTCGTTTATGCGGAGGAGGAGGGAAATGGGGGTTATTAGTTTTTCCGCGTTCCACTCTACGGCACCGCGGACAGCCCAAGCGAGAATGCCGGGGAGTTCGTGTTCGAGCTTGATCTGCATGTAGTTGTCTCTGGAAGTACCCTCGAATGTAGCGTCGAAGGGGATAATTACTACTCGCCGCCAGAATCCGTAACTGTCATCCCGGATTTTCGGGAGTTGGTTTGTGGTTAGCCAAAGCTTGAACTGTGGGGTGAATGTGAAAGGGTTCTTGTATAGCTTTCGGGTGGTAATCGGGGCCGCCCCGGTAATGTCTTTGATAATGGTAGTATCAATAGTGCGTCTGTTATCGCCTTCAGAGGCAAATGCGGCGCGGATGCCGGGGAGTTCGGCAAGATCAAGCTTGTCTGCGGAACTAGCCTTCTCTTCGAAGGCTGAAAAGCGGACTGTTTTGGCAAATCCGCTCAGGAGCTTGATCATTATGTTAGTTAGGACGGATTTTCCGTTGCTGCCGCCGCCGTGGAGCAGGAAGAATACTTGCTCGAGTGTGTATCCGGTTAGCGTGTACCCGATGGCACGTTGGAGATATGCTATGTGGTCTTGGTTTCCGAGCATAATGTCGGAGATGAACTGAGTCCAAACCGGGGCTTTAGCGGAAGGGTCGTAAGGAATGTCAATTCCTTGAGATATGTAGTCGGATCTTGAGCCGGGTCTGAGTGTTCCTGTGGTTAAGTTGACTATTCCATTGGCTACGGCGAGGTAGTTGGGCTTATTATCCCAAGAAATTCCGACGTTTCCTATGGGGGATAGCTGGCGAGCGATTGCCAGCATGGAAGCTAGACGATTTTCGTCTCGGGAACGGATAGCGAAGGCAAACTCGTGCTTTGCCTCGACTTTATCAATAGTTGGGTCTTGAGCGAGTTCAAAACGGCGATTAGCAGTCTTAATGGCGAGCTTAGTAAGCGCTGATTCCTCCATTTCTGCCCAACGGTGCTCGGATTTCCATTGAAGCCAGCGTTGGGTAGTGGAATCGTAGCGTATGTCCTCGCCAAATAGATGGTTTAAGAGTTCAGCATTACCAGTATCTGAATGATCATACATTCCGTGACTTACGCCTTCTAAGATTTTAGTACCCGTGGCTGTGTATCACTGCTAGAAGGAACAGCTTCCACACTACCAACAAAGTGGTTCGCCCCCCGGCCAAGGGGGAACCACGGGTCAACTTGTATTATACCATACGGGAAATAGTATGTCAATGGCTGCCTAATATTTGTAATGTTCACCATTTGCCTCGGTATTGTAATGTGGAGGTATGACTACAGATGTAAATATTTGGGATAGTACGGAAGTTGTTGATGCGCTAGATAGAGTTATTAGTCAAGCTACTGATATGGACTTGGTTATGGCGCAGATTCCGGGGCTATTTGGGGAGAGCCAGAAGGCTACTTATTTGGGATTTAGGGCCATTGGACTGACGAAGACTCAGGCAAAAGAAGTACTAGGGATTACCGATGCTGATTTTGAAGTATGGAAGATGGAAACTCCGGAATTTGAAGAGTTTGAATATAAGTGCCTGCATGAGCTTCAGAGTAAAATAGGGGCGGATATTATTAGATTAGGGTTTCTGAGAAACATGACTATGTTCATGTTCAAGGATCAGATGGTGATTCGGAAGGGCCTGCAGAATATGGAGTCTATGAGCGGGAGGGAGTACAACTATATGAGAGCGGTTAGGCGGCACTATACGAATCATGATCTGCTTGCGCTTGAGAAGGCCATTGCTCCGGAGAAGCATCGGGATAATACGCTTACGCTTAGCTTCGGCAATGCGGCATTTGAGATCTTGGACGCGGAAATGGGACAGCCGCAGATTAAACTTGTAGAAGATGTTAGCGTTGGGGAAATAGAGTAATGGTTCAGAGTGCTGTTGTACCGACTATTATTCTCCCCCCGCTTCATCCGGGGCAGGTTAGGATTGACGAAAACCCGGCTAGGTTCAAGGTTGTAGTCTGCGGGAGAAGATTCGGGAAGACGAGCTATGGGGTGCGGAAGTGCGTTAAAGAAGCGCTGAAGACCGGGCAGTTGTATTGGTGGATTGGGCCGAGCTATAAAGTTGCAGGTATTGGCTGGAAGATGTTGAAATTGCTGGCTTGGCAACTTAATCAGATTACCCCGGTGGAAGTCCGCGAAGCGGATATGATGGTGATATTTAAGCGGAATGGGGGAGCAGTAGTTATTAAGTCCGCGGATAATCCGGATAGTTTGAGAGGGGAAAAGCTGGGCGGGGTGGTCTTTGATGAGTTTGCACAAATCAGAGAAGATACGTGGCCGGAGGTTATTAGACCGGCACTAGCGGACCTTAAGGGCTGGGCGGTGTTTATTGGGACTCCGAAGGGGAAGAACTGGGCTTATAGATTGTATACGGCGGCGGAGCATAGGTTAGGCTGGGCCGGGTTTAAGGTGCCTACGGCGATTACCGAAGACGGCACGGCGTATACAAGGGTGGTAGCGAGCACGAACCCGTTTATAGATGTAGATGAGCTTGAGCAGAGTCGCGATGATATGAGCCCAGAGCAGTTCGGGCAAGAATTCTTGGCGGACTTCGGGGCTAGTCAGTATCTGGTGTATAGCGAGATTGAGCCTACGTTTCATGAGTGGAGCGGGCCGGTGCCGGAATTTGTTAGGTACTTTGGCGGAATGGACTTTGGGGCGGATACTATTGGAGCGCATAGTAGTGTAACGGTTATTGCGGGGCATACGAGTAGGGACGAACTTATTATACTGGATTGTTTCAAGATGGCCGGGGCGAATGTGGGGGAGAAGCAGTTGAACTGGGCACTAGAGAAAGCTAATGATCTGGAGACATTGCATAGGGCTATGAAAAAGCGGCCTCCGGAAATTGTGTACAGGGGCGATAAGACGCAAATGTTGGGCATACAGTTTATGAGGAAGTTCGGCGTAGATATTAGGAAGACTAAAGGCGGGCCGGACTCTGTGATAGAAGGTATTGAGCTTATGCACCGGCGGCTGAAGGTGAGGATAGGGAGTGGGCTTGAAGATAAGAGTAGGCCACGGTTGTTCTGGTTGAAGGGCTGCCCGCATGTGGGGGAAGATCTAATGGCGTATAGGTATCCGGAGCCTCACGGGGATGGGCGGGTGGAGAGTAAGAATCCACTGAAGGTAAACGATGACGTTGCAGACGCGGTACGGTACATGGTTGAGGGAGTGGATAGGGGAGCTACAGGAGATCCGCAGAGATTATATATGAATGACTTGCCGAGGTTAGTATAGTGGATACCGCAGAGAATTATGGGCTGGATCTCCCTAGTGATACAATGTTGAGCGCAAGATTGCGGACTAGTGTGAACTATTGGCGGAACCGGAATCGGTTTGTGGTGGATGTTAGGGATGCTTTGAATGGACTTAATAAGATAGAAGCGCCCGTGTCCGCGCAGTATAAGGTGAAAGTACTTCATTGCTATATCTTGGCTAGTTTAGTTAACGAGAAGACTAGCAGGTTTTTGAGTCGGCCAGTAATTCAGACTATCCCCGATGATGACTTTGATGA
>JAYVUF010000263.1:0-2118 GCA_043788135.1 Actinomycetes bacterium | reverse complement strand
TTGGCACCCGTGATCCAATGCGAACCCAAAACAATGCGGGGGTCGGCATAAACTTTGATTCCCAAAGCTAATGCATCTTGCGGCCCCACGTAACCTTTTACGAGTCCAGGAAACTTAGCGAAATCATCTTCTTCAAAGAGTCTAAGTTCTTGAAGACCGGGGAGGTTTGCGACTACGCGCTTGAGATCGACCTCGCGATCACCTGGAACCAAGATAGAGATGGCTTCACCATCTGCCATGAGCAGTACATTTTTTAATGTGTCAGTGCCCGTAATACTTTGACCAAATTTTTGGTTTACAAGTTCAACAAGAGAATCAATGGTCGGCGTATTGGGTGAGTCAAATACTTCTAAAGCTGGAGGAGTATCACCTTGGTATGCGCTGACTTTGGTTACCATTGCCTCTACATTTGCGGCGTAGCCACATTTTTTGCAGAGCACATAGGTATCTTCACCGGTCGGACATGGTGCTAGGAACTCCTCCGACTTAGAGCCCCCCATTGCTCCAGACATTGCGGAGACGATGTTGAACTTAAGTCCCAAACGATTGAAAGTCTTTATGTAGGCCTCACGGTGGCGTTGATATGAAGCCTCGAGTCCCGCATCATCGATATCGAAGGAGTAAGAATCTTTCATGACGAATTCGCGCCCGCGGATAATTCCACTGCGAGGGCGAGGCTCATCGCGGTACTTGGTCTGAATCTGGTAGATCGAAAGTGGTAGGTCCTTGTAGGAGGAGAATTCACCTTTTACCATCAAGGTAAAAAGCTCTTCGTGAGTTGGACCTAATAGATAATCATTGCCCTTGCGATCTTTGAGGCGAAAGAGATCAGGCCCATACTCAGTCCAGCGGTTACTTTGTTCATATGGTTCGCGTGGCAGGAGCGCGGGAAAATGAACTTCTTGAAAACCCGCAGCATCCATCTCTTCTCGGATAATCTTTTCGATATTGCGATAGGTGCGATATCCAAGTGGCAGCCAAGAATAAATACCCGCAGCAACGCGTCTAACATAGCCAGCTCGGACCAAAAGTCGATGACTGGCTACTTCGGCATCGGAGGGGTCATCTCGCAAAGTGCGTAGCAATAAGGTCGACATTCGCAACATGCGAGAACCTTATCTAAGGTTGAAAGTCTTATAGACCGTTAACCGTTGGTGCACCACTGGCAACTCCGGCAGCGGCCATCTCATCAGCGAGGCGATTCGCTTCAAAAATCAAAGTCTCTACGATCTCTGCTTCGGGAACGGTCTTGATAACTTCTCCTCTGACAAAAATTTGACCTTTGCCATTTCCAGAGGCGACGCCTAAATCTGCCTCGCGGGCCTCTCCTGGTCCATTCACTACGCAACCCATAACTGCAACTCGTAATGGAACGGTCATTCCTTGCAAGCCAGCCTGAACTTTTTCGGCCAAGCTATATACATCTACTTGAGCGCGACCACAGGAAGGACAAGACACAATCTCAAGTTTGCGTTGGCGAAGGTTAAGCGATTCCAGAATTGAGATTCCAACCTTCACCTCTTCGACGGGAGGGGCGGAGAGAGAGACTCGAATTGTGTCTCCAATACCTTCGGCAAGAAGTATGGCAAATGCGGTTGCAGATTTGATCGTACCTTGGAAAATTGGGCCGGCTTCAGTCACACCCAGGTGTAATGGGTAATCGCATTGAGCAGCCAGGAGGCGGTAGGCCTTCACCATCGTTACTGGATCATGGTGTTTAACTGAGATCTTGATATCCGAAAATCCGTGTTCTTCAAAGAGGGAAGCCTCCCATAGAGCAGATTCAGCCAAAGCTTCCGGGGTGGCCTTGCCATATTTTGCCAAAAGGCGAGGATCAAGGGATCCGGCATTAACTCCGATGCGGATAGGAATTCCCGCATCGCCGGCCGCTTTAGCTACCTCTTTCACCTTATCGTCGAACTGTTTGATGTTTCCGGGATTTACTCTAACCGCAGCGCAACCTGCATCGATGGCGGCAAAGATGTACTTGGGTTGAAAGTGAATATCTGCGATGACGGGAATTTGAGATTTCTTGGCGATCGCTTTGAGCGCATCGGCATCATCTTGACTCGGAACCGCAACCCGCACGATCTGACATCCGGTAGCGGTCAATTCCGC
>JAYVUF010000262.1:0-2808 GCA_043788135.1 Actinomycetes bacterium | reverse complement strand
CAATGGGAATTCTCTGTTTCTGACCCTCACAGCCCCGCCATTGTTGAAGAACTTCGTTTGGATGCAGAGGATATTGCTGAAGATGCCATTGAAAGCTTTGCTGAGGAAGTAAAGCCGTGAGCCGTCAAGCGATTGCAAAGGCGAAAAGAATTGTAATAAAGGTTGGATCCTCATCGCTTACTGGCAAGGCCGGTTCTGAACTAGATCCCACAGCGGTCGATACTCTCGTAGACCTTGTTGCGGCTGCTCGACAAAATGGTGCTGAGGTTTGCGTTGTTTCATCAGGAGCAATAGCAGCGGGACTTTCGCCATTGGGTTTGAAATCGCGACCAAAGGATCTTGCAACTCAACAAGCAGCCGCAGCCGTGGGTCAAGGTTTGCTCATCCATCGCTACACAGAGAGTTTTGCTCGCTTTAATATCACTGCTTCACAAATTCTCCTTACGACGCAAGATGTGATTCGACGCTCTCATTACCAAAATGCGCAACGCACCTTGTATCGCCTTCTTGCACTCGGTGTCGTTCCCATCATCAATGAGAATGACACCGTTGGAACGCAAGAGATTCGATTTGGTGACAACGATCGATTAGCCGCACTCGTTTCACTTCTGATCGGCGCAGATTTGCTCATTCTGATTTCTGATATTGATGCTCTCTACGATGCTCCGCCTTCACGCCAAGGTGCGCAACGAGTGAGCACTGTGAAATCGGTCGATGATATTGATGATTCAACTTTGGGTGGAGCAGGCAGCGCCGGTGTTGGAAGTGGAGGCATGCTCACGAAAGTTGAGGCTGCCCGTATTTCAACGAGCGCGGGAATTCCAATGCTTCTCACTTCACTTGAGAAAGCTAGTGAGGCTCTACAGGGCAGAGATTTCGGCACTTACTTTGAAGCCCAACCTTCCAAAACTAATTCACGCTTACTTTGGTTAGCCCACGCTTCCACTCCAACGGGGCGACTGATTGTTGATGCCGGTGCGGTCTCCGCGCTAATTGAGCGGGGAGTCTCACTTCTTCCTGCCGGAGTAATTGCAGTTGAAGGAGAATTCTCTGCAGGAGACGCAGTTGAGATTGCGTCACAAGATGGAATTGTTATTGCTCGCGGGTTGATCGCTTTCGATTCAGAGGAAATTCCGCAAATGCTGGGAAGATCGACAAAAGATCTCGCCAGAGAATTAGGTCCAGAATATGAACGCGAGTTAATTCACCGCGATGCTCTGGTAATTCTTAAATTTTAGAACTTTAGTTTTTGCTCTCCGCCAAGTCGCGCAAGACATTTGCTGTTATGACTTCGTCATTGCCACTGTCGGTTGGCTCATCGCTCAACTTCACTATGACACTGCCCGTTGCTTGATCAATGTAAATAAATTGCCCGTGAAGACCCAGCATCATCATTTTGTCTCCAAAGGGGTGCCACATCTGTGCCCCATAACCCCAATTGTGGTCCAGAGTCACTGCAGGTTGAAAAAGTCTTGCCATCCATTTAGTGTCGATGACAGTTACACCGGATACTTTCGCCACTCCATTGTCAACAATCAATTGACCAACTCTGGCGTAGTCTCTTGCCGTCGCGTTGAAGCAGCAGAAGGTTTTCTCAAGACCACCCTTGTGATCAACATTCCAGAAGGCGCTATCTTCGGCTTCAATCGGTTGCCAGACATGTGTGCTGAAATAATCTGACACACTCATTCCTGTCACCCGTTGAATGATAAATCCAAGCAATTGACTATCGACGCTTCGGTATTCAGGCTTAGTTCCCGGCACAGAATCCATTTTGCGATTGTGATCCAAAAAGTAGCGTAAGTCCGTCGTGGCGTACATTTGTGCAATTGCAACACCCCAACCGGCTGGACCAGTTGGATAGTCATCCGAAACCGCTATTCCAGCGTTCATATCTAGCAGTTCTCTAATTGTGACTCGATCGAATCTTCCTCCCGTGGTGTATTCAGGGAAATACTTGATGAAAGTGTCGCTCTCTTTGATTAGCCCTTGCGAGACAAGTTGGCCAATCATGATTGATGTCAGCGTCTTTGCGACGGAGTAAGAGGGCAATTTTGTTTTCGCGGATGTGGATTTCTTGTACCACTCATATGTGATCACGCCGTTGCGGATTATCAGAAATGCATTGGTATGGGTTTTTACTAGGAAATGCGCGAAAGATATTTGCGTCCCATCCCAATTAACACTTTTAGGGATAATTTCATTTGCCGTGCCCCACGGAATTGGCGCGTCCGCAGCTTTGACTACATTGAAGGGCATCAAAGTTGGAGTTTTTGACGCTGGAGCAATTCCCAGACGAATAGACGCAATTGGTTCGGGATAATGGATAAAGCGCGTTACACCAAAAAGTGCCAAGTAGAGAGCGAGTACACAATAGGCAAATCTTCTGATGTAGCGAAAAAAGCGGGACACGCGGTCATAGTACGCCCCGCTACGCTAATGACTATGGATGCCGAAACTCTGATCGCAAATCTGGCGGATCAAGCGAGATTGGCTTCCCGAACGCTTTCAACTTCTACAGGTCTTCAACGACAAGCAGCGCTCTTTGCAATCGCAGATGAAATCGATAATCGTGCCGAAGACATTTTGGAAGCCAATCAGAAGGACATGGCTCGGGCTGACGCGGATGAAATGAATCCCCAACTTCAAGATCGATTGCTACTTACACAAGCGAGGGTAGAAGGCATTGCTAACGGAACCCGGCAGGTTGCCAAGTTGGCCGACCCATTAGGCGTGACGCTCCGTGAATCGACCTTGCCAAATGGACTTCATCTTCGTCAAATTTCTGTTCCTTTTGGAGTCGTTGGG
>JAYVUF010000261.1:0-2253 GCA_043788135.1 Actinomycetes bacterium | reverse complement strand
CTGGGAACTGGGCTACGCGATTGACGAAAAGACGGATCGTGATGACTTTGCGGACATCGTTCTCAAATGCGCGTCTGGGACGGCAATGAAGGAAGAAGTCATAAAGTGGTTTGAAGATTAATGGCACTAACTTAAGTCATGGGGTTTCCCGTTTGTAGAACTTGCGTCGTTTAGTCATACGCGGGAATGCTTTTGGTCTCCGTTTGACTACTCTTGGTTCAGATCTTCCCTGCCGATCGCCGATTGTTTGACTCGCGATTGCTTTTAGAAGATGCCTGTACGCTTCGGAATTTTCTTCGCAAAACAATCCCTTCTCCCGGAATGTATCCACCAACTGTCGAGCGAGACTGAAGCTGAGTTGTCGCGGGGCTTTGTTGTGCAAACATGCAGACTGGGCCATTACTTTTCGAATCAAGTTGTATGCTAACAGATGAACCCAGATTTCCTTTTGCACCATTTCTGGCGTCTTTCCCCGTAAAATATCCATCTGCATCGTGGTCTTTATGGCTTTCAGATCGATTTCTACGAGCCAACGTAAAGCGTACAGGTCGCGCAAATCTTCCTTGGTCACCTTTTTGGGCCTCAAAAAAGTCGTTACCAAAATCCGCTTCTCAGATGGAAATCCATTTTTTTCAAAATAAACCTCTACTTCGCGCAAGACGATGATTTTTGGATACGATTCGTAGGTTTCCTGATCCATCCACGTGGGACGTTGAGGCTTTTTCCATTCGACAAGATGATCTTTTCTTCCCAGCGCTCTTCCTTTACGAAAGTCACAATCGCGAGCCCCATGCATGGGGAAGGCGGCATCAACGCCCATCTTCATGAGCGATGCAAAAAGAAAAAATGTGCAATAGTAGGAATCGCCAAGCGCCACATCTCCGGCTTCAAAATTATGCATAAGCTCTCGAAGCAAAGCATGTTCACCGGTGCCTTTGCCATGGTAGGGACCTAATGCCAAATCCAAAACAGCTCCGGTTGCGCAAGAGATAATCGCAACCAACCGAGCAATTGGAAAGCCCACTCCTGGTTTTTGAGTATCTGGTTGAGGGAATTCCTCTTGATTTTCTGGCGTATCAGGCATCGAAACAGTAGAGCCATCCATGAGCTTCACATGGCGGTCACGCCAGAGCCATTTGTCCAAGGCTTTCTTTTCCATCTCCAGCCCACACGTTTTGGCGAGCGAGATCATCAATGCCAACAGAAGTCGAAATCGCGCCTTACAGTAGGCAGCCGTGTTTGCGGACGGCGGCGGTCTCCCATGGCCCAGGAAAAACGATATTGTTCGCGCCACCGCAGCTTGGCAGGATTGGTCTTTGTTGATAACCTGCGACAAGAATGTCCAAAGGACAACGTCAGTTGTGAAAACGCGATCTCGAGAATCCGCACTGTGTTGGGCTATGCCGTTGGCTATCGTTTCCGACGAGAGCACATCTGCAAACGGCAGCCCCTCCACCGAATTCAGCTTTGAACGAACTTGTTGAGCGTGACGAAGATCCGAAAAATTGGTACCGCTATCCATGCGATGCCTCCTCTTTTTGTTGTTTGGTTTTTGATGAACTCAAACGTTATATTAGGAGGGGGTATTTCGCATTTGTGAACTTAAGGGGGAGGGCGATATTTGGAGCGCGAAATCACAAGGTCACTCAAAGGGGAAACTCACAAGCCGGTTTCGCTTGAGGACGCCGTAGGTAAACAAATTTACGATACTTGGACTTCCATGCTCAAAGAACTTGTTCCACATGGTGGGACGCATCGATTGGCTGTTGTCGTGGCTTCAATGCTGCAGTACGCGTCGACTCAGGATGCGAAAAAGGGAAGAGCCGTGGTCGATCTCTTACAGGCGGCACACGAAGATGGTGAATATGGAGAAACAAGCGACAAAATTGAAAAGCTGTTGGAGCGGTTGTTCAAGGATGCCAAAGTTAAATACAAAAGGACGAGTTCGAGGGGTCAAAGCTACAGTATTATAGACGACGCTATTGAAGAATTTGCTGCGTGGCACAACATGCGCTGGGAAAGATAGCAGGAAACCCGCTACATTAAGTTAGTGCCATTAGTCTATGGACTCCTCCGTTCAGATTCGCGCAATCAGACTACTCCGAGCAATTTGAACCCGAAGCATCATGAGTGGCGCCGTGATCAATTTTTGATATCGACCAATCAAACCCTCTTGGATTTAAATGCCATTCATCAATTTCTTTCGGAAAAGGCGTATTGGTCAATAGACATCCCATTTGAGATCGTGAGTCG
>JAYVUF010000260.1:0-2359 GCA_043788135.1 Actinomycetes bacterium | reverse complement strand
GGCGCACCAATTCTCGACGCGGGAAGATCCAGGCGATGCCAATTCTTCACGGGAATTTTCGAAGCGAGGCCAATTCCATATCCGGGGAGAGCAGATTCCGAATGAATCACTTTTTCATCGGTAGAGGGCTGGCGCCAACTAAACCCAGGAGTACCAATTACAGCGCGGGCGTAACCCCAATAAGGCGCTCCCATAGCTTCGGCAATCACCTCCATTTGATGTACTGAACCCGAACGAGGTTGCATCTCATCAACCTCTTGGACAGCAAGTACCTCACCACCAACCGCAGCGATTGTTGCTCGGATTGAATCATGCAGCGCAGGGGTGGGGTTGGTGGGATTCGCCGCTTGCCCGTTAAAAATATTCCATGAGATGACCTTCATGAGGTCAGGCTAGTAGGGTCGCCTCCTAATGAAAATCTTGAATCTCACCCTCTCGAATTCCAGCGTTGATCGGGTAGCGCACATTAGAAACGATGCGGCAGCCCTCGAGGTTAGCTGGGAATCGGCCCGGGTTATTCACTTTGATGGCACTGGCTTCTTGACCGTTGGGAGTTCTCTGGAGCTGCTGACGCCTGCAGATATCCGGGGGAACGGGGAGAGGATTTTCTTAGGAGTGGAATCAGGAACCACTTATTTCCTGTGGTGCTCAGAAACTCTTCTGGGCGGGGAGGGCGCATATAAAACTCTCCGTGAGGTGAGTTCGCAACTTAGCCATTTAGAGATTGGCTTGGCGGTTCACGCTCAAGCGCTTTCGCTTTGGCACCATAGCAATCCATTTTGTCCGAAGTGCGGCACGAATTCCGAGCCAGCCCTTGGAGGCTCTATGAGACGCTGCTCTCAAGGCCATGAACTTTATCCTCGCACCGATCCTGCAGTAATAGTTTTGGTGAAAGATAAAGAAGATCGAATTCTTTTGGGTCGACAGGCGGTATGGCCCGAACATCGATTTTCAACTTTCGCAGGATTTGTTGAGGCCGGGGAGTCCTTTGAACAGTGTGTGATTCGAGAGGTTTATGAAGAGGCAGGAGTCGAGGTTTCGGATATCACCTATCTCGGTTCGCAGCCTTGGCCATTTCCGCAATCCATCATGATCGCCTTTCAAGCCACGATTCAAGATCCGCAGAGCGCACGCCCAGATGGCGAGGAGATTGTCGAAATCCGTTGGTATGACCGAGATGCGCTGTACGCCGCAATTATTGCGGGAACCCTGCTGCTGCCGCCTTCAATTAGCGTGGCTAGAGCGATGATTCAATCCTGGTATGGATCGGATCGTCCAGAATTACCCGGCGCTGAAACCTGGCGGTCGTAGGCAATTCCATGGAACTGGAAGAGATCCTTAAAGGCCTAGACCAAGAGCAGCGCGTAGCGGTAACACATATTCGCGGACCACTGTGCATCATCGCAGGGGCTGGTACGGGTAAGACTAGGACCATAACGCATCGCATTGCTTATGCGGTCGCAGCAGGTGTTGCTGATCCAACAAAGACTCTCGCTCTCACTTTTACCGCGCGAGCTGCCGGGGAGATGCGAGCTCGCCTGCGTACTCTGGGTGTTCCTAACGCCGCAGCGCGCACCTTCCACTCGGCAGCCCTGAAGCAACTCATGTATTTCTGGCCCTACTCTTTTGGAGGTAGCTTTCCCAAGCTTCTCACTTCAAAGGGGAGTTTCATTGGCGAAGCAATGGGATTTAGTGATACCTCTCTCGTCCCTGGAGTTGCCACATTGCGCGAAATAAGCGGGGAGATCGAGTGGGCTAAATCATTGCAAACCGCTCCCAGCGATTATGTCAGCGAGGCGCTCAGTGTCGGACGAACTTTGCGAATTCCGAATGGTCGCCCCGACAAGGAGAACTTCGCAGAGATCGCGAAGGTGTATCAAGCCTATGAAACGTTGAAGCATCAAGAGCGGATCATTGATTTTGAAGATGTACTTCTTCTGACGGTAGGCATGATGGAAGAGGACCATGATGTGAGGGAGAGGGTTCACGACCAATATCGATATTTCACAGTTGATGAATATCAAGATGTCTCACCGTTGCAACAAAGGCTACTTAATTTGTGGCTGGGAAATCGTGAGGATATTTGCGTTGTCGGGGATGCGGCCCAAACCATCTATAGTTTTGCGGGCGCCAGCTCGCAATTCTTACAGGGATTCACTCATCGCTTTCCAAAGGCTCCGGTGATTCGTCTTACTCGTGGTTATCGTTCCACTCCAGAGATAATCGAAATTGCCAATCGAGTTCTCAAAGCGGGAAGTTCTCATCGCGACCATGAACTCTTGTCAGTAAATGATCGGGGCGAAAAAATGGAGCTGCGCGGATTTAACTCCACTCATCGTGAAGTGGCGGCTGTGGTTGA
>JAYVUF010000259.1:0-4026 GCA_043788135.1 Actinomycetes bacterium | reverse complement strand
CGCTTGTGCGATAACTTCACGGGCCAGGGCGAGCATCAAATCACGGTATTCGGGGCGCCCCAATGAGTCGACAATCGGTAAGTCTGATACGGCGCCAGCAAATAACATCGCTCCGTACACTTCTTTGCTCCACAAATAGCCCATGATATTTTCAGTCACTACCGCATAAGGAATGATCTCAGCTAGAAACTCTGCACGTGTAGAAATCTCGCCACTGATCTCACCCACTCGAACCGCTGCTTGATTCCCTTGCGCGATAACTCCAGGGCGAAGGTAATCTGCACCAAAATTAATGAGCGCAGGGATAACTCGAGCTACTCCAATTTTTTGTATAAGAGGTTCGCTCACCAATCCATTTTGCAGGGTGACTACATATCCATTTGGGCTGAGGTGAGCCTCAATTTGATCAATCGCTCCCACAGTTTGATGCCCTTTCACGGCAAGAAATATGATCTCGAATTCTCCCACGAGCTCTGCAGGCGATACCGCCTTCGCTTTTACAGTGCTCTGCTCTCCTTGGAATTCGATAGTTAGACCCTGCGTATTTATCGCGTTCCGATGCACTGCATCGATTTCAGAGAATGTAAGGTCGTGGCCGAGCCCGATGAGGTGAGAACCAACAATCCCACCTATAGACCCGGCCCCAATTACCAATAATTTAATTGCTGGCCTCGCCATAGTTAAATGTCGTGACACAACCACCATCAACGGTGACAACCGCACCTGTCATAAAGGAGGCATCATCTGAAACTAGAAAAGTCGCAACACGGCCGACTTCGATTGGCTGCGCCTGACGTCCGAGTGGTTGCATTCCGGCAGCTTTCTCCCGGCGAGCGATTGCCTCCGTTAGTTCATCTCCGCTGAGAGTTGTGACCCGACGACCAAGACTTGTATCGATATAGCCCGGGCATATCGCATTAGTTCTAATACCAGATGGAGCGTAGTCAACGGTTAATTGTCTGGTGTAGTTAATAATTGCGGCTTTAGACGCACAGTAAGCAGGCGCTTTAGGTGCACCAATTAACCCATAGGTGGAAGCGATATTTACAATTCTTCCATCTTTCTGCTTCAAGAAATGTGGGAGGGCATACTTGGTGCAGAGAAAAGTTCCGCCAATATTTATTGTAATGACCTTCATGAAATCTTCGAAAGATACCTCGTGGGTCTTACTCTGTGCTCCGCCAACTCCAGCATTGTTCACGAGGATATCGAGTGTTCCATAGGTAGAGACAGCGGTATCAATCAGATTAATAACTTGCGCCTCATTGCTAATATCTGCAAGAACAAATATCGCCTTTCCACCTAAACCAACAATCTGCGCAACTGTCTCTTCACCATCTTCGACTATTACATCAGAAACTACTACGCTCACGCCTTCTTTTGCCAGCGATAGAGCAGTAGCGCGACCAATTCCATTTCCAGATCCAGTAACTACGCCAACTTTGCCACTAAGTCCATTCATCTAATCAGTTCCATTCCATAATTGTGCGGGTGAGCATGACTGTTGTAATAAAGCGCTTAAAGAGATTGAGTGGATCTGAATCGGTAAGAGTTACCTCTTTGGAATTGAGCTTTACGGTTCCAGGGACCCAAGTAGCGATCTCAGTAAAATCACTGTTGTGAAAGCGAATTTTGATGGTTGCTGGTAAGGCAATTTTCGGAGCTGAGATTGAGTCGAGATGCTTGATTGCATACTCAGCCTTCTCCGCAATGAGCACGCAGGCATCAGATGGATGCATACTGTCGGCAGCAAAGCGAGTGATGCTGTTCTTCACCACAGCCGATTGCACATTAGGTGACCACACCTCAGTTTCAATTTTTGTGATGTCATCGCCAGTAACTAATGCGATGGGTACTTGGTAATACTGGGCAACTAAAGCGTTAAGACCAGCTTCTGATACAAATTCATCATTGAGCCAGATATCTGAAATAGCACGGGGGTTATAAGTATGTGAAAGAACCGAAGAATCACTACTCATCGAACCATGGTAAGAAACGAAAAAAATCGCATCATAAGAGCTATCAAGCCCTTGCATCATATACATCGGCTTATATTTGCCAGAGAGATAACGTGCTCTCCCGGCTAAAGTCGCGGGACGTAAATTTTGCATAGATGAGTGAGAATCATTAACTAAGAACTCTGTAGCCCCTGCCTTCATTGCACCTTCTATGCTGGCATTTGTCTCATTTTGAAGCAATCCGCGGTAGTACTCATACTCAGGCTTACCGGGAATGCATTGATCCCAGTCAACAACTCCAGCCGTACCTTCCATATCGGTGCTGATATAAATTTTCATAGCAAAACCTTTCTTGGTAGGAATTCAGGCTGGGTCGAGTTTTCGCCCATATATGTGTAAGTCGAACCTTCCATGCCAGATGCGCCGCCATGGCCGCCGTCAGCTGAGATAGCTAGGCAGCGAAGTTCTGCCCGGAAGTCATCAGGGAGGGCGCGCGCCTCTACAAGGGCTTCATAGCAAGCTAGCTCAGGTGAGGCTCCGTGGCGCATATTTTCAACGACCGTGCGAGCGGTGCCACTTCTTAGGGCTAATTCACCTCTGCCAGTACATGCCGCCGCTCCGTAGCGAATGTCGGCGTAGTTTCCAGCGCCAGCGACAGCTGAATCCCCCACGCGACCTGGGTGCTTATATGGATATCCACTTGTACTCACGCCGCAGACAATCTCACCGAACTTATCCATTGCGATGATATTTATGGTGCCCCACGGTCCGTCATGTGGGGCCATACGCTTTACGAGTTCGAGAGACGCTAAACGATAACGTTCATCTCCAGACGTGGCTTCCGTATTCTCACCTTCGATAGATTCCTCTGAAGCACTTGCAAGTTGCTTCTCCCACAGAGCTTTTGACTCAGGGGTTAGTAGCTCGGCTTTGGCAAAACCTAGGAAGTCGGCAAATTCTTCGGCGCCGGCACCAACTAGGAGTGAGTGTTGCGGCAATTTTTCAATTACAGCACGAGCAATTGAAATGGGGTTTGGATAATTCTTGACTGCTGCAACTGCTCCGAATGCACGAGATGATCCAATCATCAGCGATGCATCGAGTTCAACTATTCCGCGAGCATTTGGTAAACCGCTAGTGCCAATGTAGTGATCAGCGAGGTTGTCTTCACAGAGAATCAATCCACGCTCTACAGCATCAAGTGCGCTCCCCCCTCGTCGTAAGATCTCCATCGCTGCAGGAATTCCTGCTTCGCTTCTCTCACTACCTATAATCAGAATTCCAGACATATACCTCTCCTAGATTATTTTGGGTTGTTTTTTAACTATTTCAAAACTTTAATGCAAGCAACTTCGTGCCCAACTCCTGGTGAGCTGTTTGCGCCTATTGAACTAACTGCATGAAGTTGCGGATCGATACTTGCACACTGCGCATCTGCCAATGAGCAGCGACTCATGAAACGACACCCGTCATAATGACTTTGGAGTGTAGGCAACTCTCCACTTCCAAGATTTGCCACTTGAGAGTTCGCATGCATTTTCGGCACCGATCCAAGTAGTAATTTTGTATATGGATGACGTGGTTCAGAAAATACCTGTTCGGTAGAGCCAATCTCAACGATGCGGCCTAAGTACATAACTGCAATTCGGTCACACATCTGACGTACAACGGAAATATTATGACTAATGAAGAGAATGGAAAGCCCTAAATCTCGCCTCAGATCAAGTAGCAAGTTCACGATCGTGGCTTGAACCGATACATCTAGCGCTGAGACCGCTTCATCGGCAATCAATATCTTCGGTTCTAGTGCGAGCGCTCTAGCAATACCAATTCTCTGTCGTTGACCTCCAGAAAATTGGCGAGGGTGAGAATCGAGGGTCGCCAACGGTAGACCTACGATTTTCATCAACTCTTCGCATCGGGCGTTAACGCTCTCTTTGGTGCGCAATTTATGGAACAAGAGAATCTCTGAAAGCATCCTGCGAATAGTCATCTGTGGATTCAATGATGAGAATGGGTCTTGGAAGATCATTTGTGCGATGCGGCGCTGTTCTAGCGTTCGCTGCTC
>JAYVUF010000258.1:0-2429 GCA_043788135.1 Actinomycetes bacterium | reverse complement strand
AGCAAATTTCATAAGGTAAATCCGGTTTCGATTTATCATGAGTTGGATAACACGCTTTATTCCGCGGACTCTTCAACTTTTATTGGACAAATCTACTCTGATTTTAATTTCCTGAACATTGCCGATGCCGCACATGGGGGTGGGTACCCACAACTAAATGCCGAATCAGTAATAAAAATGAATCCTCAAATAATCTTCTTGGACGATGGACCTTACGGAGAATCTGCTGCAACAATCGCAGCTCGCCCTGGCTGGTCATCTATATCCGCAGTCAAGAATAAGCACGTCATAGTCTTACCTCTCGACATTCCAGACCGATGGGGCCCGCGCCTGGTTGAGTTTTACCGCTTTATCGCGCAATCCACCTCAAAAATCGGTTAAAAGAAGGAAAATTACGTGAGCACAGAGCTAGGTGCCATCTCCAAAATTTGGAATTGGCGTATCACTGCGCTCTGTGCTCTCATCCTCCTCACTGTTGCAATTGCCGCAGTGAGTTTCGGGCCGATCTCAATAAATTTCTTTAAAGTTTTTAAAACGCTATTCGACCTTCCGGGTGGAAGTTCTGGACAAGATAGAACTGTCATCTTGGAATTACGACTGCCACGTGTGATCTTGGGAGTTTTAGTTGGGGCAGCACTTGCTACAAGTGGAGCTGTCTATCAGACGGTCTTCCACAATCCGCTGGCAGATCCATACTTACTAGGGGCTGCAAGCGGTGCGGGTCTGGGCGCAACAATTGCATTAACAAGTACTCATCACGATCTTCATGCAGCGTTACCACTCTTTGCATTTGTAGGTGGTGTCCTTGCCGTCTTTACCTCATTTATTATCTCGGGGAAATTCTTCGCGGATCCAAATTCACTTTTGCTTTCAGGAATTGCCGTCGGCTCATTCGCCACGGCCATTCAAACCTATCTTCAACAACGCCACAGTTCTGCTCTGCGCCCCGTTTACTCTTGGATTCTAGGAGACCTAACGAGTGCAAGTTGGAGCGTTGTCGCTTGGTCTTCTGTCTACATTGCGATCGCTCTTGCAATTCTTTTTACCGTTGCCAAACAACTTGATGGATTAATGTTGAGCGATGAAGAGGCCTTCTCCTTAGGGATTAATCCAAAACGACTACGTATAATCGCAGTCGCCGCAGCAACGCTGGCAACTGCCACGGCTGTTTCGGCATCGGGGCTCATCGGCTTTGTGGGAATTGTGGTTCCACATTTAGTGCGAGGGCTTACTCATCGGGTTACCAACAGATCACTGATGACAATCGCAATGGCTGGCGCAGCCTTTCTCGTTCTCGCCGATCTTGGCGCACGCACTCTGCTCTCCCCTGCTGAACTTCCTATTGGCGTTATCACTGCCTTCGTCGGCGCACCCTTCTTTTTAGTGGTTCTTCGCAATCGAAGGAAGGTCATGCAATGACAATTGTGATTACAGATCTCACCGTTCGATATGGAGAGAAGACCGTCCTTAACGATATTTCTTTACAGATCGAAGGTAGAAAATGGACCTGTCTTGTAGGCCCAAATGGAGCAGGAAAGACCACCTTATTAAAAGTTCTGCTTGGGATGGCTCCTTACGCGGGAAGCATTCAAGATCAAGGTGTTGAAGTCTTTAACAATCACAAGCGCAACGTAGCTTTCGTCCCACAACAACCACAAATTCCGCAAGGAATGAAGGTCACTGAATATGTAATGCTCGGACGCTCTAAGGCGGATGGATGGGGAAAGGACTCACGCTCGAGCCGCGAATATGTGCAAAAGGTGCTGATTCAAACTCACCTCTATGGAATGCAGAATAATTTACTTTCTCATTTGTCAGGTGGTGAGATGCAAAGGGTACTTATTGCGCGAGCCCTAGCTCAAGAACCAGACCTGATCCTTCTTGATGAACCAACTAGTGCATTAGATTTACACCATCAGATCTCGGTATTAAATAATATAGAAACTCTCAAAGAGAGTGGGGTCACAATAATTTCCACAATGCATGACATAACCCTCGCCGCCATGTTTGCAGAACGAATTATCGTCATGAAGGAAGGGCGTGTTCTGTTATCTGGAATCTCGCAAGAGGTAATACATTCCAATGAATTGAAGAGTGCGTTTGACGATCGCATCGATGTTTACACGTTAGATAGTGGTCGTCCAGTTATCGTTGCCAGCAAAAAAAATAAAGATTCTTAGCGAACGTGTGACGCCACAAATGGTGGCTTTACAACTTTAACGACACTGGAGCGACCGCGAACATCGATTGTAAGTTCACTCCCGATAGCAATGTCAGGGCTAATGAGAGCTAATCCAATTCCACTCTTTAAAGATGGTGAGAAAGTTCCGCTGGTTACTACTCCCACATTTGCTCCAGTTGCATCGAAAACGCTCATCTCCCCGCGCGGAATTCCACGATCTTGCGAAAGCAGCCCCCGCAAAATTCTC
>JAYVUF010000257.1:0-6443 GCA_043788135.1 Actinomycetes bacterium | reverse complement strand
GTGTAGCTCAATGGTAGAGCCCCAGCCTTCCAAGCTGGCCATGCCGGTTCGATCCCGGTCACCCGCTCCAGTTTTCTAGATGATTGATCCCACTAGTTGGCTTATATAAGTCCCCACAAGTGTCACGTAGTCAGTAGAAGTATTTTCAAAAGCGGCAATATTTGCCTCAAGTTGAAACGAAGTTACAGCAGTGGAACCATCCACGATAATAAACACATCCAAATTGGTGTCATTCCCGGCAGAGATGGTTCTGTAACTCTGGCCATCACTTATCAAATACCTTGTCTGAAGAATGGGCGTAGCTCCAATTGAACTTATATTAATGCTAAGCGAAGCCAAGTCATTGAGAGGACGAACTCCATAAATCAACAAATGCACCAGATAATCCTTTCCCGCGGCAAAAGTTCCAAACATATTTGAATTTATCGAGGATCCACTTCCTGATTTAAGTGGTTGAGAAAAAATTATTGCCCCGATCGACACTTGCGAAGGTCCAGTTGAGCCAGTTGGTCCTGCGGGTCCGGTTGGTCCGGTTGGTCCGGTTGGTCCGGTTGAGCCGATTGTTCCTGCGGGACCAGTTGAGCCGGTTGGTCCGGTTATTCCTGCAGGTCCAGTTGAGCCGGTTGGTCCGGTTGGTCCTGTTGAGCCGATTGTTCCTGCGGGACCGGTTGAGCCGGTTGGTCCGATAGGTCCTGTTGAGCCGATTGTTCCTGCGGGACCGGTTGAGCCTGGATCACCCGTGGTTCCAACGACCCCTTGTAAGCCTTGTAAGCCTTGTAAGCCTTGAGGACCAGCGGCACCTGATGTTGAGCTCTTCGATGTAACCGTTCCACTCTTTCCATCAGACCCATTGGCTCCATTGGATCCATTGGACCCATTGGACCCCGGCTTACCGTTAGTTCCATTTATACCGGCGGGACCTTTGATAGAAACGGGTAATGGCCAATGGCCATTTGTTTTAGGTCCATAAAAATCCAGTTTTAAAGTATCGACATAGAAGTCTCCATCGACACCCAAAGTATTTGAGGGAGCTGCTTTGCCATTATGAATTGTGTTAGCCGAGGTGGCCAATGCGCGTCCTGCCTTATGAAATTTCTTGGTCGTGGGGGTCGCAAAGGAAGAATCTGAAAGACAGGTGTAAGTGAATGCACAGACTGCGACTATCAGAATGGAAATTGTCTTATTTTTGCCCAAAGTTTTCATCGACTCCCCTATGGGGTATGGGTATCCACCGCTTGGACACATCCATAAATTGTGAGAAGGCTGAGAAATAATTGGAAGTCCTGTGACTATGGTTCTTTTTTGACCCTGATGAGAGAATCCTGTTAACAATTTATACAGATTATTTAATTAATTTTCACCCTATTCACGGTGTTGATACTCGGCTTTCTAAGGCTTAACGAGTTATCTGCTCCAGTAAAAATGATTTATCATTCGTAAAAATTAGATTCTGGGAAACCGACAATCGCAAGAAGGAGAAATATGAATACAAGAAAACCGCTGGTTATTGCAGGAATTATCGCCGCCATGTCACTGGGAAGCGTCGGTATTGCTGAAGCTTCAACACACACCATACATTTTGCTTCGTCAACAAAGTCGAAGAACGATCACGTTGACCCAATCACAACTGTTCTGGCAACACTCGTCAAGGCTGGAACAATTACGCAGGCACAATCTGATGCTATTAGTGCCGCTATCATGGCAGCGCTTCCAGCTAAACCATCAATCGGTGGTGGAGCAGGGGGTCCAGGCAACGACAATGTCGATGGCCCTGGAATGGGTAAAGAAGTAAAAATTAAAGGTGATCTCAACGTCATTACAACGACGCTGGGGATCACGGTAGCTCAACTCCAAACCGATTTCGCCGCTGGTCAATCACTGGCAACTATCGCGGGAGCTAAAAATGGCGCGTTAATCAATGCACTTGTTGCAGCTGAAACGACCAAAATCAACGCCAAGGTAACCGCGGGGGAGATTACCCAGGTTCAAGGAACTGCCTTGATTGCAGGTCTTACGGCCGCTGTTACTGCTGCTGTAAATGCTGCTCCTGGTAAGGGTCATCACGGACATCACGGAAGTGGCGGAGGAGCAAGTACTCCATCAGCCTCTCCAAGTCCTTCGGCAACCAACTAATATCAAGTAATTCAACGAGCCCTTGCCAGAAATGGCGGGGGCTCGTTTCTTTTTTAAGCCAAACTCCCACGCTATTCACAGTCCCATTGCCCTTGTTTTTAAGGCTTGAGGAGTTATCTCCTTCCATGCGGATGTTTGGGCATTCGTAACAATCCGATTTAGGGAAACCTACAATCGCAAGAAGGAGAAATATGAATACTAGAAAACCATTGATGGTTGCAGGAATGATCGCCACCATTTCGATCGGAAGCATTGGTATTGCAACAGCTTCAACGCACACTTCTCATTTTGCATCAAAAACCACCACACATTTTGCATCAAAACCCGGTAAGCATTTTGCTTCTTCCACGATGCCAATGATTGGGCAAGTTGATCCGTTCACAACTGTTCTGGCAGACCTGGTTAAGGCTGGGACCATTACTCAAGCGCAATCAGATGCAATTACAGCGGCTCTCAAGGCAGCTCTACCTGTTCGACCATCAATTGGTGGAGGAGTTGGTGTTGCAGGGGACGATGAAAATAATGGTCCTGAACTTGGCGTCATGGGTGAAATGGGAATGGGCTTAGATATCAAAGCTGACTTCGCTGTCATTTCAACCACACTTGGAATCACCCAAGATCAGTTAAATGCAGATCTTGCTGCCGGTCAATCACTTGCAACAATTGCGGGAGCAAAGACCGCTGCACTGATTGCAGCACTAGTTGCAACTGAAACAACAAATATTAATGCCCAGGTTACCGCTGGAGAGATCACTCAGGCAGAAGCAACCACGCTGATTGCCGGACTTACAACTGAAGTAACCGCCGCTGTAAATGCTGCTCCAGAAATGGGCGGAATGAACAATTACGGAGATCACGGTTTCGGTGGAGATCACGGAAATAACGGAAATAACGGAGATCACGGAAATGGCGGAGGAGAAGGCGCTTCAACATCCGCTCCTGATGCCGAGGCAAACGACTAAAAGAAAATAAATAGACGAGCCCTCGCCAGAAATGGTGGGGGCTCGCTTTTTTTTGAGAAGATAGCGACATGCGAATTCACATCGGCAGTGATCATGCAGGGCTCGATTTCAAGAACAGAATCGTTACCCACCTAACAGCGATGGGGCACGATCTGATTGACCATGGACCACACACCCTGGATCCCCAAGACGACTATCCGGCATTTTGCATTCCGGCAGCTATTGCAACTGCGGCCGACCCTGATTCTCTTGGGATAGTTCTAGGAGGTTCGGGCAATGGTGAACAGATCGCCGCCAATAAAGTAAAAGGGGTACGCGCGGCGCTGGTGTGGAATGAAGCAACGGCAATCGCTGCCCGAGAACACAATAATGCGAATGTAATAGCTATAGGCGGCCGAATGCATACAGAAGATGTGGCACTCGCTTTGGTTGATTTATTTCTAGCAACTTCATTTTCGCATGATGAGAGACATGTGCGTCGAATTGCGTTAATCACTAAATATGAAAATGATGGAAAGATCTAGCCCTTTCTAAAATACTTGAGGTCAATTACCTCATGACCTTTTCTAATTCCCTGTCCCTCAAACTTCGTTAAAGGACGCCATTCGGGGCGGTTGATTTTCCCGCCATCAAAGTGATGACTTTGCGCAAAAGTTTTCTCTATACATTCGGCGTAAGGAACCCAATCGGTGGCGAGGTGGATGTATCCACCCACCTTCAATTTCTTATGAATGAGTTGCAAAAACTCAGGCTGAATAATCCGACGCTTCCAGTGCCGACGTTTAGGCCAAGGGTCAGGAAAAAAGAGGTGGAAGGCATCGAAACTATGCTCCTCAAAATGATCTCTCAAAATTATATGAACGTCTTCTTCCATGAGACGTAAGTTAGAGATACCAAGCCGTTCAATATGACCGAGTAGCGCACCGACCCCCGGCTTGTGGACCTCGACCCCAATAAATCCACTTTCTGGAAAGGCTGCCGCTATAAGAGCGGTTCCCTCCCCCATCCCAGTTCCAATTTCCATGATCTGAGAGGTGCTGCTCGGAAATAACTTCAGGGGGTCAACAATGCCATGCAAATCGATTCCAAACGTCTCCCAATTGCGTTTGTAAGCATTTTCCTGAGCCAAAGTTTGACGGTCTCCACGCAATTTGTAACTACGATTATCAGGACGCTCAATCATCTAGTAGCCTCCCTATGCTAATAACGTCACAAATATGAGAGCAAGCCTAATCGCAACGGGAGTCTAATAAAAAATGCCTGGTATCAATATTTCACGCACTGAAGCCCTTGAACGTTCTAGCCATCTTTCAATAGAGAGCTACGAAGTTTTTCTCGATGTGACGGGCACTGGCGAGAGTTTCTTCAGCCGCAGCACCGTCAAGTTCTCCTGCGACCAGACAGGTTATAAAACCTTCATCGATGCCGTTGCGGCAAGAGTCATCTCAGCGACGCTTAATGGATTTCCTGTAGATACCAACGGCTTTGATGGTCAGACCATCTATCTCAACAATCTGCAAAGCGAAAATACCCTCGTCATTGAAGTTGAAGTGCTCTACTCGAAAAATGGTGAAGGACTTCAAAAGTCCGTTGATCCCGTAGATAATGAAACCTACCTCTACTCACAAGGTGAAACCGCATACATCCGCCAGATGTATCCTTGTTTTGATCAACCCAATCTCAAGGCTACTTTTTCATTATCGGTGTTAGCGCCACAGCACTGGGAAGTTGTATCAAATAGTCCCGTTGCCAGCATCGCCCAAGATGGCGATTCTAAGTTGTGGAGTTTCTCAGCCACTCCACGAATTTCAACATACATCACCGCACTAGTGGCAGGTCCTTATTACCACGTTCATGATGAGTACGTTGGTGAGAAAACTGTTCCACTTGGAATCTACTGCCGTAAGTCATTGGCATCGAGTTTAGATCCGCAAGAGATCTTCCAAACGACTAAAGAAGGTTTTGCATATTTCGAACAGATCTTCGGCTTGGCGTATCCCTTTGAAAAATACGATCAAGCAGCTGTCGTTGATTTTAACGCGGGCGCAATGGAAAATTCTGGAATCGTAACTTTCCGTGAGGATCTTCTTGTGTTTCGTAGTCGGGTCACCGAACAACGGCGAGAATCTCGAGCTCATGTAATCCTGCATGAGATGGCACATATGTGGTTTGGAAATATGGTCACCATGTACTGGTGGGATGATCTATGGCTTAATGAGTCCTTCGCAGAATGGACTTCTTACTTAGCCCTCACCGAAGCAACTAGATTCAAGACAGGTTGGACTAGTTTCATTGTTCAGAATAAAAGTTGGGCATTCAAACAGGACCAGCTTGTTTCAACCCATCCTATTGCCGTTAACATGGAGGATATCGAATCTGTCAACGCCAACTTTGACGGTATCTCTTATGCCAAAGGCGCTTCTGTTCTACATCAATTGATGGCGTATATCGGGCGCGAGAATTTCATCACCGGATTGCAGGCATATTTCGCCAAATTTGCCTGGCAAAATACCCAACTTTCAGATCTGCTTGATCAACTCGAAATTGCCAGCGGACGCGACCTAAAGTCTTGGAGTGATACCTGGCTTAAGACCGCGGGGATCAACACTTTAAATCCTGTTCTTGAGGAGTTGGATGGCAAGTATTCCAGCGTTGCAATTAAACAGGAGGCGCCAGTAATCCCTTCTGGATCCCAGGAAATCCGCCCGCACAGAATTGCAGTTGCTCTTTATGACCTCACCGAAAATCAACTGATTCTTCGCAAGCGCTCCGAAATTGATGTCACCGGAGAGTTAACAGAAGTGACGGAGTTGGTCGGCGAAAAAGTTGCAGACCTACTTCTAATCAATGATGGTGACCTTGCATATTCTAAAGTCAGATTTGATCAACGTTCGGTCGAAACTGCGAAAGAACACCTAGGTAAGATCTCTGATCCAATCACCCGCGTATTGGTTTGGACCTATACCTGGGATATGTGGCGGGATGCAGAGCTCTCTACTCATGATTTTGTCGAGTTGCTTTTGCAGGGACTTAAAGCGGAAAATTTGACTAGCGTCCTGAGTGCACTAGCCAAAGATCTCGTCGGAGTAATTAAGCAGAGTTCAAATCCGGCTACCCGAGCCGTGTTGCTTGAAAGGTGCGCAACGATTCTTCATGAATTGTTGGTAGTGGCAGAACCTGGCGGCGATGCGCAATTCATATTCGCCAAAGCCTTTGTCGGTCTTGCTGAAAGCCGCGATCAAGTCGACGCCGTAAAACAATTTATAAGTGTTGGTCTTCCTGGCCTCCCAATCGACCGAGATATGCGCTGGTTCTTAACAATCGAACTGGCTAAACGTGGTGCGATCA
>JAYVUF010000256.1:0-6636 GCA_043788135.1 Actinomycetes bacterium | reverse complement strand
CCATGCAGAGAACAGAGATTTTAGGAGGGTGTCGGCAGGTTCCGCTTAATTTCCAGGGACTGCCTTGGCGAATACAACGATATCTTTCACATACTTGTGTATTTGGAAATTAAAATCACCACAAGTGATGAGTCTTAAGCCGGCATAGGCAATGTCTCCATAGACTTGATTTGTCGGAAAGTTTTTCTTGGGGAATGCTTCGATTTTTTCAACCTTAAAAGTTTGGGTTGCTCCATCTGCTCGTAGAATTTTTACGAGCGCACCAACTTGCATCGATTTAAGGCGAAAGAAGACACCTTCCTTGCCCTTCCAATCAACGTGAGCAACGATGACGGATGGACCGATCTCACCTGGTGTAGGTGAATCCTTATACCAACCGGCCACAGAGCCATCTGGTGGCACTGAAAGCGTTCCGTCATTCTCAAGTCCGAGTTGAATGATCTCTGCATTAACACCGAGCGATGGAATCTTGATTCGCAACGGTAAGGACCTCATCGCGAAAGTAGATGCTTGAGGGTAGGAGGAAACGGTCTGCGCGGTTATTGGATTAGGTCGCACAATCTTTTCGTGGGCTCCGTGGTGGGGAATTAGTAGGGTGGTTGCCGCAATTAATATTGCGAACAACCACCCTGACCGTACCAATCTCTTGCGAGATGGGGACATCTTCTCAGCCATGAGAAGGTTTTCTCCTTAAGAGAGCTTTATTTAGAGATGGAATTGACGAGCCAAGCTTCCGTCTCCAGTTTTAACGCCGCCTTTAGGCTTATGGTGCACCTGAGGAGGTTTGGTTGGTGTTGGGGTTGGAGTTGGTGTTGGCGTAGGAGTCACCGTTGGGGTTGGAGTTGGTGTTGGCGTAGGAGTCACCGTTGGGGTTGGAGTTGGTGTTGGCGTAGGAGCAACGGCGTTGAACGCCACTGTCGAAGCTGTTGCCTGGCAACCGGTGCTTGATTGGATCGTCACTGAAACTGGGTAATTCGTACCCGGAACCAGATTTACCAAGTTTCCATGCCACGATGATGTCAGAGTTCCATAATTAAATGGTGCTGGATAAAGAGCAGGTGAGCCAGTAAAGAGGTACGTGCTCTGACCCGTGTTACCCCATGTCAATTTTCCACTTGTCATTCCAGCTCCATCTGAGGTGTAAAGCAAGTTTGAGATGGTGCAAGGAACTGCGACTGGTGGAGGGGGAGGAGGAAGAGCACACGTTGCGCGGGTGACCGAAGTATTGTTCAGTGTGACTGCACCTGTGCCGGCGAGGAGGCGACCGTTGATAACGGCTCCACCATTGTCGGTGATGCTAGATGAGGCCAATACATTTCCGACTAAGTGGGTTCCAACACCTAATGTTGCCGAAGAACCTACTGAGTAGAAGACGTTACAAGCCTGTCCACCGCCAATCATTGAGACATTCGTGCTTGTAGCTGAGACGAGTGTGGATGCTGCCTGGAAAATGAAGACGGCATTTGGATTTCCACCGGCATCCAAAATGATATTACCACTCAGGGCCAAACTGGAACCACTGTTATAAATACCAGGCAGGAGCGTTCCGCCTGCAATTGCGCCTGTCGAGAGAAGAACTGGGGTCTCGCCAGCAACTGTTACTTGTGCATTGCCGAGATCAGTTTTTGCTCCCACTGTCGTTGCGTCGTTGGTGTGATTAACACCCGTTTGAGTTACTCCAACATACACGGGCGAAGTGGGCGAGGAGCCCATGTCTCCGACAACCGTTGATAGTCCAGAGTTGGTAATTCCAGCTCCTGCAAGTACCGCGAAATTGTCGGCAGTATTAAGGCTGACAAAAGTAGCTGCTTGGCTAGAGGGGGCAATTGAAAGCATGAGACCAGTTGAGGCTACTGCTATCGCTATGGCTGAGAGTACGGATACATTTCTCGTTGATATATTTTTCTTTAGGTGTTTCATTTCAGTCCCTTTCATGGACTTAGCTTCTTGAACCGCAAGAGCCAAACGTGGCTAGTTAGTAGGTTCGTTTTAAGCCTTAGGTGTCTTAATCATCCAAGGGTGGAGTGGCTCGTTTGATTAAGACGAACTTTTGGTAAGCGAAGTTCCTCATTACTTCCGTTTCGGCACTTACCGGAACATGGTACGAGTCAACTCGCTAGAATGAAGGTAGCACACCTTACTTATTGCGCAACATTTAATAACGAACTTTTGGGTACTTCCACATGAAACTCTCAAACAAGTTAAAATCACGCTTATTTTGATGAAGTTCCTGTGAATTGAGGTGGAATGCGCTGAAAGAATGCCTGCGGTTCTGCGCTCTGTTTACTTAAATAGATAGGAGAATTACCTAATGAGCTATGACGTGCACCGGATTCGTTCCCATTTCCCTTCCTTAGAGACGGGTCTTGCCTTTTTTGATGGACCAGGTGGAAGCCAGGTTCCAGATGTGGTGGGAGAGGCAATTGCATCTGCCATAACTAGTGCAACTTCCAATCGTGGAGTCACGACTCTGTCGGAGCGCAACGCCAACGACGAAGTGTCTAATTTTCGAAGTGCAGTTGGTGACTTATTCAATACCGATCCCAAAGGAGTCGTATATGGGCGATCCTGGACGCAGCTGACCTACGACTTCTCACGCAATCTTGCTCAGACTTGGAAAACAGGCGATGAAATTATCGTTAGCAACCTTGATCATGACTCCAATATTCGCCCATGGATCCAGGCGGCCGAGCGAGTTGGAGTAATTGTTAGGTGGGCCAAGTTTGATGTGGCTACTGGGGAACTTCCAGTTTCTGCAATAACAGATTTGCTCTCCGAGAGAACCAAGTTGGTTGCTGTAACGGGAGCCTCGAATACTCTGGGAACTCGCCCCGATATCGCCGCGATTGCGCAAGAGGTCCACCGGACCAGCGCATATTTATATTTGGACGCGGTTCACCTGACTCCGCATACAGCAATTGATATGAAAGCCCTCGGCGCCGACTTCATTGGATTTTCACCTTACAAAATGCTGGGTCCTCATTGTGCGGCGCTGGCAGCTGCGCCTGAATTATTAGAGAGCCTGCCAAACGACAAATTACTACCGTCGACTGGTGATGTACCAGAGCGTTTCGAATTTGGAACTTTGCCATACGAATTTATGGCTGGAACCACCGCAGCTATTAATTTTGTCGCGCAACTATCATCTTCGGCAGAGGGAACCAGGCGCGAGCAGATAGTGGCTTCGATGATTGCACTCGAGAAGTACGAAGAAGATCTCTTTAAAAATCTAGAAACTTCTTTGCAAGCACTTCCCAAGGTTCGTACTTTTGGACATGCAAAAGTGCGCACGCCCACCATATATTTCGAAGTCGAAGGGATCTCCTCTGCAGAGGTGTATCGCCATCTTGCGACTCGTGGAGTGAATGCACCAGCAAGTAATTTCTATGCTCTAGAAATCTCGCGTGCTCTTGGACTTGAAGACTTTGGGGCAGTGAGAGCCGGCTTAGCCCCGTACTCCACTCAAGACGATGTCGATCGACTAGTCGCGGGTATAGCTGAGTTGTAGAAGAAGGCGTTGGGAGTTATTAAGATCTCCCAATGAGCATCCAAACAACGACTACGCAGAGTACAGATTCCACTAAGCGACGAAGCGTTTTAATCACTGGCTCTTCGCGGGGAATTGGCGCTGCGATGGCCAGAGAGTTTGCCGCGCACGGAGATCGAGTGGCGGTTCACTATGTGAACTCAGCGGAATTAGCCACGCAAGTAGTAGAAAAGCTTTCGGGTGAAGGACATCTCGCTGTGCAAGCAGATCTGAAAGATGCCAATGCGATAAAAAACGCCGTAGACATCGTGGCCAAGGAATTTGGGCAGATCGATATTCTGGTAAATAACGCGGGCGTTTTTCACTACCACCCGATTGAATCCTCGGATTATGAAACGTGGCAGCAGGCTTGGTCAGACACGCTGACTGTCAATCTAGTCGCGGCCGCCAACATGGCGTGGTGCGCATTTCAACATATGCCAAGAGGCGGACAATCACGAATTATTAATGTTGGGTCTCGAGGCGGATTTAGAGGGGAGCCAAAGGCTCCAGCCTATGGAGCGAGTAAGGCTGGCATGGCCGCCTTCGCTGGTTCAATTGCTCAAGCGCTGGCACCTCACGGAATCAGTGTTCTGACTCTCGCCCCAGGTTTTGTAGAGACAGAGATGGCAAAGTTTCTTTTAGATAGTCCTGAGGGGGAGACAATCAGGGCTCAATCGCCATTCAACCGAGTTGCGGCAGCAGATGAAGTCGCAAAGGCGATTTATTTGTTGTCATCCCCTGATATGCAATGGGCTAGTGGCGCGGTTCTTGATTTTAATGGGGCTTCTTTTCTTAGGGTCTAAGCCAATAACTTCAATCTCAGAGATAGTTAACCTTGCCTAGTGACACAGCAAAAACGTTTGAGCTGGGTGTTAGCACTAAACCTTCTGATGATAATTGGTTTAGTGCTAGTGGGATTACGTTCGCACTCGTTCAGTGTTTTGGTTGCCGGTGCTGACTACGCGGCCGACTCTGCCGCCATATTTTTAGGTTTGATTGCAATTCAAATTGGCAAGCACCCGAATGGAAACCCCAGGGCAACGCTCTATGTTGCTTTTTTTAATTCTCTCGTTTTATTTACCTTCACCCTATTTATCATGGCGGGGGCTTTACATCGATTAAACGGACATACTCAACGCGTTCAAGGTTTATCTGTGTTTCTAGTCAGTACCGCTGCGGCCATTTCTATGCTGATTGGAGCTTTGATTTTGGGGCAGGAAGCCGCTTCGGAAGATTTGCACATGCGATCGGTTTGGCTCGATACTATTTCTGATGGAGTAACTTCCGGGCTAGTAGCTATTTCTGGCCTCATAATCTGGACGACTCATAGGTTTTTTTGGTTGGATTCCCTTTTGGCTATCGTCATCGGGTTGGTCATTTGCGCCTCCGCTGCGCATCTCATGTTAAACGCAATTAAAGCAATTCGAACCTTTTAACGTCCCCAAGCTTCGATACCAGTTGTGATCGCGATTTGTTTCTCTAAAGATTCATCAATGGCAAGTGCAATTAAGTGATCCTGACAGGCTTGTGCCAATGGGTAGGGAGCTAGCCCTGATTCGTTTACCCAATCCGCCATCTCTACCATCATTGTTGCGATAGCAATCTCTTCATCCATTAATCGCATCCCCACAAAGGGATTGCTATAAATCACTTTTCCATCGAGAGAAATGTGTTCTGTGTCGTGTCCATCCAAATTTAGATCGTGACCCAACTGGTACCGATTAAAAGTGGAGGTGGTAATTGCAGTTGGTGATGCAAGCCGAATCAGATCATTGCCAACAATTTCGCCCTTGCTGCCCCGAATCACGATGCGGCGATGACGGAGTTGGTTGTGCCATTGATTATCAGTGAAGTCATAGAGGCCGGATTTTCCCGCTTGAAAATTAATGGTTGCAAATACGGTACTGGCAGGTTTTGGCGCCAGATCTTCATTCCAACCTTCTCGTCGGAGTGGATCCACCAGCGGTGCGATAAAACTTTTCGCATGAACTTCTGCGGGTTCGAAACCTGCTTCCAACAAAGTACGCATCATCGACACAGCGTGGTAGCCATGCGTGGAAGAAACCTGAACGGAGGTGATCTCTCCGATCTCACCATGAGATGCGGCGCTCAAGCGAGCTTGGTGCATCGGAAGTCTCATATATTGCTCGGCAACTTGCACTAAATCCTGCGCGCCAATCTCTGTCCAAAGTTTGCGAAGCCCAGTGAGGTCAACAGCAGGAGGTGTCTCTGACAAAACCGGAATTTTGGCCTTCACAAGTTCTTCGAGAATCTCTGGATTCGATGCCGCCGCAACTGAACTGACTACAAAATCTGGAAATTCATGCAAGAGTAAATCCGTAACGGAGGTATAAATAGGGAGGCTATATTTCCCTTGCTTACTGGGGTCGCGCACCACCCAACCCACTATTTCGAAGCGCTCTGGAATGAGTAGCGCCAGGCGCAGATAGAAATCGGCCCGCCATCCTGCGCCAACAACCGCGATTTTGGTTGGCCTCATTCTCATGACAATAACAGGTGACCTAGGGTTCTTAGTTAAATGGCTCCGACTTACTTAAACTATCAGTTTAAAAATTGAGGCCAAGCAGACCTATCCAATGCTTAACTTTGTTGTTAACCTTTACCTATTCGCACCTCCAACTGAAAGGTCTTTTCTTATGTCCGCAGAGCTAATTGTCTCAGAAAAAATCCTTGCTCCGATTGACGTCGTCTGGCCATGGATCGCCCACCTAGATAAACATGGTGATTGGTCTCCAAAGCGATTTAAGATTGAGTTAATCAAGGGTGAGATGAACGCAGTTGGAAGTACTTACCGATCAACCGGATTCATCCCACCGATGGAGAAAAATCACGAAAATTCGGTAGAGATTTTGGAGAGCGTTCCTCACACACGCTTTGTATTTCGAGCACATGATGCCAATGGATACTTCGAAAATATTTGGACTCTGAGAACTGTCGATGGTGGAACCGAAGTCACTTATCACCATAAATTCCCTAAGATGGTTGGAGTTGGGCGCGTATTGCTGCCACTGCTTCTCCCGATCGTTGGAAAGAAAGATGAGATGAAGCGACTAGGAATTTTGAAGGCGAAGGTTGAGGCTTCTCGG
>JAYVUF010000255.1:0-2015 GCA_043788135.1 Actinomycetes bacterium | reverse complement strand
CGATTCCGTTGTGATGCGCGTTGTAGATACGGTGATCGCCTTCCCGTTCTATGTTCTTGCGATTGCACTTGTATTTATTTTTGGTCCAGGCGTAAAGAGCATTATTGTGGCGATTACCCTCGTAGGTTGGGTTGCGTACTGTCGAATTGTGCGAGCAAACGTTCTTGTTGTAAAAGAGCAGGATTACGTACACGCGGCGCGCCTAACGGGTCTTCCGGCCTCTCGCATTCTTCGCCGACACCTTCTTCCCAATGTGATTTCACAGTCAATCGTCTTCGCCATGAGCGATATCGTCCTTAGCATCCTGGCGATAGTCTCCCTTGGCTATCTTGGTCTAGGTGTTCCAATTCCAACGGCCGAGTGGGGTTCGATGATCCAGGAAGGCCAGTCCTACATCATGGATCAATGGTGGCTCGCAACTATTCCTGGACTTATGGTTGTTTACGTTGGCTTTTCGCTCTCCCTTATTGGCGATGGACTTGTCGCCCGTTTGGAGCGCTAAATGAGTACTCCGCTCATCTCGGTTCAAGATCTCTCTGTCGAGATCAAAACAGACCGGGGTCTTCTCAAGGCTATTCGTGGTGTCTCCTTTGATGTAAATGCCGGCGACTCAATCGGTATCGTTGGCGAGTCGGGTAGTGGCAAGTCGATCACGCTCAAAGCAATTCTCGGACTCCTGCCCAGTAACGCTCATGTTTCTGCGGGCAAAATCCTCATTGAAGGTAAAGACGTCTCCTTGCTGGATCACAAGAGTCGCCGCGCGCTCCTTTCGGATAACACTGGAATGATCTTTCAGGATGCGATGGCTGCCCTTAACCCGGTTATTAAAGTGGGCCATCAGGTCTCTGAAGTTCCGCGTCATCGCCTAGGTAAGAGCAAGGAAGAGTCAAAGCAGATTGCGCTTTCATTGATGGAGCGCGTTGGGATTACAGATGTGGAGTCTCGCTACGATCTTTTTCCGCATCAGCTTTCGGGTGGATTGCGCCAACGCATATCAATTGCGATCGCCCTTTCCGGAAGCCCAAAGATTCTCTTCTGTGACGAACCTACAACCGCTCTAGATGTGACAATTCAGGCACAGGTATTGCGCCTTCTCAATGAATTCCGCCATAACTCTGGTCTTGGCATTGTCTTTGTCACGCATGACCTGGCTGTTGTAAACGAATTATGTGATGAGATTAAGGTGATGTATGCAGGACGATTCGTGGAATCAGGAAAGGTACAAGAAACCTTTAGTGTACCCACGCATCCGTATACATTCTCACTTCTCAAAGCGGCTCCAGATCCAGATGCTGCCGTGCATCGTCTCTTTACAATTTCTGGTGAAGCACCAAATCTCACAAAGCCAGTGGAAGGTTGTCCATTCGCCCCGCGTTGCTTTGCGGTGGTGGCCCAATGCCTCACGGCCGAACCAAATCTCGCCGTAATCGAAAATTCGCAGAGCGCATGCTTCAAATCTGCTGACCATGGAAAGTGGAATTCTGCTGAATCAGGAAGTGGTGTAATTCGATGAGCCAGTCCGTACTTTCAGCCGAGAACGTCGTAAAGCACTTTGCAAAGCGACAATCAATTCTGGATCGCTTACGTAAGAGGGAGTTATTCAAAGTCCCTGCAATAGATGGCGTAACTCTCGATCTCAAGGCCGGCGAAACCCTGGGCCTTGTTGGCGAATCGGGATGCGGCAAATCAACTCTCGGCCGCACCCTTGTTGGCCTCTACACAGCGACAGATGGCACCATATCTCTCAACGGTAAGAGAGTGGATGCAGAGCGGACTCTCGAGGAGCGGCGAAGCGTTCAGATGGTTTTTCAAGATCCCTTCTCCTCCCTTAACCCGCGTATGACTGTAGGTGAAGTTCTTCGAGAGGCGATTTCATTCCATAATCTTGTACCGAAGGAGAAGGTAGAGGAGCGTTCTCTTGAAATTCTCTCGCTGGTAGGACTTCCTATGGATGCTCTAAAATCGTACCCACGCCAATTTTCAGGGGGGCAGCGACAGCGTATTGGTATTGCCCG
>JAYVUF010000254.1:0-4740 GCA_043788135.1 Actinomycetes bacterium | reverse complement strand
TCAAGCAATGGCGCCGAAACCGAAATGCCAAGGCTTTCGGATAGGGCAGCGGACAGATCAGACCTCGATAACCTGGCGGCGGTTGTAGGTGCCGCAGGTAGGGCATGCAGTGTGTTGTAGCTTTGGCTGTTGGCACTGACCACAGAGCGCGGTGGCCGCGGGAGTGGTTTTCCATGCACTACGGCGTGATCGTGTGCGCGAGCGCGACATCTTTCGCTTTGGGACTGGCATGGTTTTACTCCTTCTAAGAAAACAATCTGACTAAAGCTTGGCTAATGCGAGATAGCTAGCGACGCCCGCTGGGCGGAAGTCGCTTCAAGAGGAAAAGTATCCCCCATAGGCCCAAAATAGTAAAAACGAGGGAAATCAGGAGTTTGCTCCCTTCCAATCGGATAAACCAGCCCATCGGATATCTGCGGATGAATGAGCATGGTCATCTGGTAAAAGCTCCCACTTAACCCCACATGTGGAACATAGCCCTTCGCACTCCTCGGAGCAGAGTGGGTTGACTGGCAAGTTCAAAATCACAGCATCTCGGATAGCTCCGTCTAGATCGATTAAATCCCCGACTATCTCTAAAAGCTCGTCCTCATCAGTCACGTCGATCTCTTTGCTTTTAGGTTTTTGCCGCGGGTCCACCTGATAATAAAAAAGCTCTTGAAATGTCTCATCGATAGGAAATGTAACGGGATCAAGGCAGCGGGTGCATTCCCCCACCGCCTCAGCCGATACGTTACCTGTAACCAATACTCCTTGCGCTACCGCTTCCAATCGAAGATCGAGGTAAATCGAGTTGTGGCTAGGCACTAGAAGGAGTGGAGCGCCGATGGGCTCATGCTCGTCAAAGAAGAGCTCGTACTCACGCATTTCACCAGCGCGTCTAGGAAGGTCGTGAGCGTTAAATAAGAAGGAGCTTTTTTGATCCACAGTTGTTTACTCCGCAAGTCCCGAGAGAGTGTGCTTATCTTCGAATCCCTGCAACTTCTCGCGTCCACGTTGAACGGTATCTAAAGTCTTATTTAAAATGACTTCCAGAGTTGCTAGTCGAGAATCAATGTAAGCCTCGATCTGTTCGCGTTCCACCCGGGCATCTGCTTCCCCGACAGCCAATATTCTCTTAGCCTCTGCGTGCGCGGCAGAGACAATTTCTGTTTGTTCAACCATTCGAGAAACTTCTTCTCGGCCCTGCGCTATATATGAGTCTGCGCTCAATCGTGCCTCTTCAAGAATTTGCTCACGGGTATCAATTATTTGTTGAGCTAAGGCAAAATCCTGAGGGAGTGTGCTTCGCACAGCATCGAGTACCTCTAAAAGTTCACCGCGGTGAACAACACAACTTGCCGAGAGTGGAACTCCCCGCGCCTCTTCAACCATGGATATCGCACCTTGAATTCGATCAATTGATTCCATTAGTTACCTCCGTGAATAAATGCCAACCGCGTCTTAAGGCGTTCGAGCAGGCTCTCAGGTATGTATTTTGAAACATCTCCATCGTAACTGGCAATCTCCTTAACCAAGGATGAGGAAAGGAACGAGTGCTCTGGAGCTGTCGACATAAAGAGAGTCTCGATACCTTTAAGTTGTAAGTTAATTTGAGACATTTGTAGTTCATAATCAAAGTCAGTAATAGCGCGCAGTCCTTTTACGATCACGCCAATATTGTTTTTTTCGCAATAATCAACAAGCAACCCCGACCACGAATCTACTCGCACATTTGGAAATTTTGCAGTGACCTCAGTGATCATCTCTATCCGCTCAGCCACGGTGAATAAGGTGCTCTTAGTTTTGTTGACCAATACGGCAATAACAACTTCATCGAACATCTTGCTGGCTCTTTCAATAATATCGAGGTGTCCAAAGGTGATGGGATCAAAAGATCCAGGACATACAACTCTCTTCACGGCAAAACGCTAGCAGAGTAGGCTCCATAGTAGATACTTCCTTGGCCATATGAGCGCACTTTTAACTCCTTGAGCATAATTGGCCAGGTGAATGGTCGGTTCTTACTCTCGCGCTCGATTGCAACAATCCCGGTGGATTGCAAGAGTTCTCTCTCCACAATTGTTGTGAGCATCTTTTCAATCTCCTGATTAGAAAGATCATAAGGAGGATCCATAAAAATAATGTCATACCCTCCATCCTCGGAGGCGATATCTGATTCTAAAAATTTTTCCACTTTTGTATGAATGACGCGAAACTTGCCCTGGGGAGATTGAACAAGTTTGAAATTACTAATTGCTAGATTTCCCATATCGCCATCTACTTCAACTGCGTGAACAATCTTTGCGCCGCGAGACAACGCCTCCACTCCAACAGCTCCACTTCCTGCAAAGAGATCCAAAAAGCGCAACCCCGAGAGAGATGAAAACTCTGAGATCAGTGAGGAGAAGAACCCCTCGCGCGCCCGATCGGATGTTGGTCGAGTTTTTAGTCCGAGAGGCGAAAAGAGGGTTTTGCCTTTGGCATCTCCTGCAATGATTCTCATCTTCTTTCCTATCCTTTGTCCACAAATGCACTTGCATCATCTTCACGCAATTGCGCTACCGCCAACGCTAGAGCAGGGGTCTTCGAGAGCGTAGGGTCTTGCCCAATTATCTTTGATCCCACAGATCGTGCAACTTCAATAAGTGGTTCGTCTCGCAATACTTTGAGAAGCCGAAGATGGGAACGAACACCCGACTGTGCCCTGCCCAGAACATCACCTTCGCTGCGTTGATCTAAATCGATCCGTGAAAGTTCGAATCCATCTTGAGTGTTCGCAACTGCATTGAGTCGATCCATCGCAAGAGAACCGTCTGGCGCGGCTGAAACTAAGAGGCACAAACCAGGAACTTGGCCACGACCAACTCGACCCCGAAGTTGATGCAATTGAGATACTCCGAATCTGTCAGCGTCCATAACCACCATCATGGAGGCATTCGCTACATCAACTCCAACTTCGATAACTGTTGTTGCAACCAATACGTCTATCTTCCCTTGTGCGAATGCCTGCATGGTTGAGTCCTTTAATTCAGAACTCTGCCTTCCATGTAGTGGCGCCACGCGCAGATCCTTAAGCGCTCCAAGAGCAAGTTTTGGGGCAAGATCCTCCACGGAATTTAGATGACGGGTCATGGCGCTCTCACCATCCATGATTTTGGCGATTGCTCGATCGAGATCCGTCATGCCTTCTGGTTCGCTCTCACTCGCACTGATACGCGGCAGCACGATATATGCCTGATGCCCTTTTTTTACCTCTTCCCGGATTCGCTGCCATGCTCGTTCTAAATAGTGAGGTTTCTCTAAAACGGGAACCAGGTGAGTCGTGATCTCAGCCCGTCCCAGCGGCAACTGACGCAAAGTTGATATTTCTAAATCTCCAAATATCGTCATAGCAACTGTGCGCGGAATTGGGGTAGCAGTCATGACCAAGACGTGTGGAGGAACTTTGCCCTTTCTTCGAAGTGCATCTCGTTGTTCAACCCCAAAACGATGCTGTTCGTCAATAATCACCAAACCCAAATCATGAAATTCCACGCTCTCGGTCAAAAGGGCATGAGTTCCAATTACAATTCCCGCGCTTCCAGAAGCGATCTGCGCATTTACCTCGCGTTTTTGAGCAGCGCTGAGAGATCCGGTGAGGAGAACAACTTGTGTTCCTTGCGTGTCGCCACCCAAGGTCCCGGCTTCAGCCAATGGACCTAAAAGTTTTGTGATCGTTCGAAAATGTTGTTGTGCCAGTATTTCTGTAGGAGCCAGTAGCGCCACCTGTCCACCGGCATCAACCACAGCGAGCGCGGCGCGAAGGGCAACTACTGTCTTTCCAGAGCCAACTTCACCCTGCAACAAGCGATGCATGGGATGTGTCGCTGATATATCTTTTTCAATTTCTCGACTTACCTCTTCTTGTCCTTCCGTAAATTTAAAAGGCAGTAAAGATTCAAAACGTTTAACTAACCCGTCATCCACAATCGCACGTGAGATTGCAGGCAGGGTGCGATACTCAGCTCTCCTCTGCGCCAATAAAAGTTGAAGTAGCAGCGCTTCATCGAAAGTTAAACGTTCTCTGGCTAGCTCAGAACTTTCTCGTGAGGTCGGTTGATGTATCTCCCGCAGAGCTTGTGAGAGATTGGGATAACCTAACTCTTTAACTAACTCCTCTGGAAGGTGATCCGGGAGCTCCTCTAAACCATCCAGAACTATCTCAACGCATTGCGTTATTTTCCAGGTCGGAAATTTCGAAGTTGATGGATACAGCGCAATAAACTTTCCCGCGAATTCGCCGACCGCGGCCTCTACATCATCACCATCCGGAATCAATTGATACTCAGGGTGTGAGAGTTGGCGCTTTCCATTAAATACCCCAACCTTGCCGGCGAACATGCCTGTGCGCCCCACGCGTAATTCTCTCTCCCGCCATGCCTGATTAAAAAAGGTAAGTGACAATTTGGCTGAGCCATCTGTCACGACTACCTCAAGGATCGTTCTCCCGCTGGCGCGCCTTACGTGAACCGCAGCAACTTCGGCCAGCACCGTGGCTTCCTCCCCCTCTTGCAACTCTGAGATATTGCTTAACTCCCCGCGCATCACATAGCGGCGTGGGTAATGCCGCAACAGATCCCCCACTGTCTCGATTTCAAGCGCTTTGAAGAGCGCTGTCGCAGTCCGATCCCCCAGCTCTTTCTTAAGCAGGGTATCTAGGGTGGACATGGCACCATTCTGCCAAAGTGCGAAGCCTTGCATAGAGAATTAGGAGAATGG
>JAYVUF010000253.1:0-2458 GCA_043788135.1 Actinomycetes bacterium | reverse complement strand
GACCTCAAAGCGTCTTGGACTGCGGCGGGAAGCGCAGCGCCACGCCGCTTTGCGGGTGTGAAACCGCCCGGCACATTCTGTCATGCGCAGAAAATGGGGGGACAGAGCCATGTTTCTATCCCAAAGGGATTGCATCATTCAGCCCAGCGGTTGCGAGGCACGAGCAGTTCGTGAAGCGAACCGTAGTGATTGTTGTTCATATTTCCCTGGGTGAACGATTTGAAACAATCATCTACCCCAACGGGGTAGTAGCAAATCGATGTGCGGGAGATGACGCAACCCCGTTGGGGTAGTGAACTAAAACAACCTATTACCCAGGGTAGGCTCGAAGACTCGCCAACCCTGGGCTAAATGACGGAATCCCGTTGGGATTCTAGCGGTGGTTCGCATCAAGGATGGCTACAAATAGTCGCATGAATCGTGGGCCGCGTACTCCGGGCAATGGCAGTTGCCACTCCCGATCTTGGGGCGCGGGCAAAAGTTTTCTCAATGTCGAACTTCCTTAATGAGCGGTTTCAAGAGCGACACAATGCGTTTCACGGTTTTGTCCGTGTTCCCAGCATCCTTTTCTGTAGTTTGCCAAATTTTGTCTGTAGGAGATGTAAAAACCTTATTTACCGCTTCGATTATGAAAGAAGCGAATCTTTCTCGTTCCGGTGCGTTTTCTGTTTTGACAAATTTTTCGACCAATTCCTTGTATGGAATCAGCGAAATAGAAATGTTCCCCTTGAAGGCGTATTCTTCCTCCAATCTGCGCTCTCGGGAATACTGAACTGCACAGAAACCAATTCCAAAACCCATCGGAACCACGAGGGATAATTTGACAAAAAAGGCGGTATCCATTCCGCCCTTTATCGCGCTCGCTCCAAGCCAAATCGTAAGACCCACGGAAACACCAATCAAACACCCGATTGCAATGATCCAAAAAATCTTGCTCTTCGCGAGCTTCTCTTGTCGCGTTTGGAAAGAATGAAATAGCGAATGACCCGTTGCTCGAAGAATTGACGCCTCAATTTGCTTTTCAAGCGCTACAAGTTTCTCAATCAATTCGTTGGTCCTTGTTTCGTTGTCCTTTACAGTACTGTTAGCTTTTTGATTTGTTGCATCGATGTCAGTTCGATATTTGTCCACGTTCGCATAAAACTCTTTGATTTTGGATTCCAAAGCGGAGATCTCGGATGAACTTTTGGACGTGGTTGCCAATAAATCCGATGAGGCTTTTTCACGCTGTTGAACGGTTGCACACAATACATCGGCCTGTATTTTTGATTCGTTGATTGTCACAAGTTGTGACGCTGTGGTTGCAACGTTCGTTTTGGAAATCTCAAGCTGGCCGTCCAAAGCTGTTCTTACTTTGTGAGCTTCATCAATCATTGCATCCAATTTCGTTTTTTGAATTAAGCCTTGCACCAATTGATCCCTCAACTGCGATACTTCAACCTCAAGGTGCTTCACTTGATTAAGCTTTGTTTGATAGCCTAAAAATTCCTCGGAAAGATTCTGAAATCCAAATTGCCAAATCGCGGTGTGGAGAACTTCAATCGCATTTACAAGATTTACAATTTCATCAGTCCCAGATGTTAGGCTGGTGAGGAGTTTTAAGACGTTCTCCAATTGATCAAGAAGGGTTTTTTGTACAGTAAGGGGAAGTTGGTTAAGTTTTTTCTTTTCGATTGCGTCTAACAAGGTTGCGGTATCGGCATTCAAATTGATGAAGGATTCCTCAATCGTAATTATCCCCTTATCAAGATTGTAGCTCAATTCTCTCGCCTTACTTACGGCAGCCTTCTGTGCATCTTCGCTTAAACTGTTTAGTTTTTCTAAAATATTATCTATCATAAATCTCCATTATTGTGTGTTTGACTATGTTAGCCTTCATAATCTTCAAGCACTTCTTCAGGATCTTCACCTGACACGATCTGCAAGCAATGTGAGTACAGAGTCAATAGATACTCCCGCGGATTCTCTGGTTGATTTGATGTCCGAGCCAACTCTGCCGCCGCGATTCTCTGCATTAGGTCTAATGCAACAATCTCCCTAACCTCATTGGGATTTACAGGACCAGTGTTAAGCATTTGTTTTCTAACGTTGAGAAAAGCAGCAGGATTCATATGATTGCCGGGCTGCCCATTGAGTTTACTCCTTCGTCTCATCCTTTCCCATCGCCTTCCTGATGGCGGGGACTTGCTCGAGCAGTTTCTCGAACTTGATGCCGGTGAGGCTTTCGATCACGGGCGGCAGTTGACTGATGATTTGCGTCACGTCGCCGGTCAGTTTGCTCGCGCCGCCGCCGGGGCCGTTGCCGGAATTGATGATGACGATCTTCTCGGTCTTGGCCAGCGGTTCGCTGATCTTGCCGGCCACTTCCGGCAGCACGCGCACGATCATTTCGATGATGGCCGCCTGATTGTAGTTCTTGAAGGAGTCGGCCTTGGCCTGCATCGCGGCGGCGGTCGCC
>JAYVUF010000252.1:0-2876 GCA_043788135.1 Actinomycetes bacterium | reverse complement strand
CTCCAAGCCTCAGCGTATTCATCAACTAATGCAAGAGTCTGAGGGTTGGTATAGGTCATACCTTTCTTAGCCAAGAAATAGGCTAAGTTGATAATTCCGACTCCCAGAGGACGGAATTCTTCAGTGGCCAATTCAGCGGCGCGAATTGGATAATCTTGATAACTAAGTAGCGCATCGAGTCCTCGTACTGCAAGCAAACAAATCTTTTCAAAATCAGCGGGAGATTCAATATTTCCCCAGTTAATTGCGCTAAGGGTGCACAATGCAATCCGTCCATTTTCATCGTGAAGGTCGTTGAGTGGCACCGTGGGCAAATCGATTTCGCAACAAAGATTACTCATCTTGATTGGGGCAATTTCCTCTTTGAAAGGGCTATGCGTGTTTGCATGATCTACATTTTGTAGATAAACCCGCCCGGTGTCCTTTCGTTCCTGCATGAAACGTGCAAATAGGTCAGCAGCGCTAAAAGTTTTTTTACGTAAAGTTGGGTCTGCTTCTGCCACTTGATATAACTCTTTGAATTTTTCTTGATTGTTAAAAAATGCTTCATAAAGTTCAGGGACATCGTGAGGGCTAAAGCAGGTTATCTCTCCCCCCGAAATCAAGCGCTCATACATTAACTTGTTAAATTGCACTCCATAATCCATATGGCGGACACGATTATCCTCTGTTCCCTTATTATTCTTAAGAACCAACAGGTCCTCGATTTCCAAGTGCCAGATCGGATAATAGAGGGTAGCTGAACCGCTTCTAACGCCTCCTTGTGAACAACTTCTAGTGGCACTTTGGAACAATTTTAAAAAGGGAATGACTCCGGTGTGATAAGAATCCCCGTTGCGAATTGGTGAGCCAATGGCACGTATTCTTCCCGCACCTATTCCGATACCCGCCTTTTGACTAACATATTTTACAATTGAACTTGAAGTGGCATTTATGCTGTCAAGGCTGTCATCGGTCTCGATTAGAACACAACTGCTGAACTGTCGCTGGGGGGTGCGAACGCCAGCCATGACAGGTGTCGGTAAACTTATATTTCCCAGACTTACACAGTCGTAATAGTCGAGGACCCAATTCATGCGATTCTCTCGCGGGTAATGTTGAAAGAGGGTGGCCGCGATCATCATATAGGCCATTTGCGGAGTCTCAAATATCTCTCCCGTAACCCGATTTTGTACTAGATATTTGCCCCGCCATTGCTCCATCGCGGCATAAGTAAATACCTCATCGCGCTCGTGTTTCATCTGCGAATCTAAAACTGACCATTCTTGCTCGGAGTATGCCGCCAAGACTTCATCGTCATAAAATTTCGATGCCACGTTTCTTCGTACTAGTTCCAAAAGTGAGCATGGGCTGTAACTATTGTAAACATGTTTTCGCAGGTGATAGTTAATCAAACGACCAGCAACAAATTGATAATTAGGAGTTTCTTCGCTGATCAGGTCGGCTGCACTTTTAATCATTGTCTCTTGGATATCCGAAGTTGTTATTCCTTCATAAAACTGAATCTGACTGCGGATTTCAACTTCACTCGCACTAACATTTTTGATGCCACGCGTTGCCCAATAAACCACTTTGTGCATTTTTTCCAGATCTATTGCTTCTAATTGCCCGTTTCGCTTCTTCACTTGAATAGGCATGATTACAATCCCTGATTTCTAACAAAAGGGATGGGCAGATAGGACGAGCTCAAGGCGCGATAATAAAACATAAAAAACTCCCCCAAAAGAATTTTGAGGGAGGAATGAAAGGCTCTGTTAAGCCCAACCTTCCTCCGAGGTCAGATACTTCGGTGAGAAATTAGGCGACCTGACTTAGATCTTGCGATCATTACAGTTGCGGGACAGCGCCGGAATTTCACCGGACTTCGCTAAAGCTCTTACCACCGCTAAAAAATTGCTTTTTTCGCGGTGGCAAAAGGTACCGCAGTAGGGTCATAAAAGGAGATTGATCTAAAAATTAGCGAAGCGTGTCGAGCCCATTACCATTGGGGCCACCACTTCCGCGCTAAGAATGGAGCAGAAAGAGATGCAATGGTCATCCCTGGTGAATATCTGCGACCTCCTTGCAACCTTCGCCTTTGCCTTGGTAGGCGCACGAGTAGCTGCAGCCAAGGGCATGGATTACGGTGGAATTATTTTAATTGCCGCAGTCTCTTCTCTGGCTGGTGGCACATTTCGTAATCTTTTTCTCACGCATGAACCAGCCTGGGTACTTAATCCTTGGCTCTTTGCTTCTGTTTTGGCGGCAGTCGCAATCACAATTATTAAAGGGAACTCAGAGCCGGTGGGGCGATTTATATTGACATTGGATACTTTTGGTTTAGCAGTTGCCACTGTCTCTAGTACCAATTTTGCGCTCGGGCTTCATGTAACCCCGGTGATAGCAATCATTCTTGGTCTTACTGGAGCAGTGACGGGTGGACTACTTCGGGATGTCCTCTCGCAGACTGAACCTGTATTGTTGCATCGCGAAACCATTGGAACTTCGGCGCTCGCGGGTGCAATTATTTACGTGGCGCTTAACGAATTTAAAATCAATCATGCAATCCCTGCAATTCTTGGGGGAGTTGTCGTGGTCATTGTGCGCGAACTTTCGGTTCATTTTGCGTGGAACCTGCCACGAGTTAATAGAAAATAATGGAGCGGATGACGGGAATCGGACCCGCATCTTCAGCTTGGGAAGCTGACGTGATACCACTTCACCACATCCGCATTGGAAATTGAGTTAAGGGAAGCAAGTTAGCAGATTTTCTTTGGGCTCAGTACCGAACCCGATTGTTATTTTGCTTCCGTGAGAATGTCCAATTGGCAGAGGATATGTTGGTAATTCTCTCCCGTGGCGCGAGACATCCCAATCTCGCAGGGCAGATTGGTAGA
>JAYVUF010000251.1:0-3914 GCA_043788135.1 Actinomycetes bacterium | reverse complement strand
AGCGCGAGGAATAAAGGACTTATGGGAATCGATGTTTTCAATTTCAAACTCCTCGGCTCAAAGTATCAACTCTATTCGGCTGGTACGAGTACTTCTTGGGCAGCTGCAACTCCGTCAATATCTAGTGTGGCAGCAACTGGTGTGGTCCGTTTAATTACTGCTAGCGCGATTGGCCCGAGTTCGAAGTGACGAGCCATGGAACCAATAAAACCAATCTCTTTTCCCTCCAGAGTGACCTTCGCACCATGCTCAGGCATATGCACCATAGAGCCATCTAAATGCAACAAAACCAAGCGACGTGGTGGATGACCCAAGTTGAAAACTTTTGCAACCGTCTCTTGTCCCCGGTAACAACCTTTCTTCATATGTACCGCGGTATGTAAGAAACCTAACTCGTTGGGAATCGATTTGTGATCTGTTTCTAGCAAAATGCGCGCGCGACCAGCCGCGATCCGCTCCGCATCCAGCGCCCAGGTGCCAACTTGTACATACCCCGCATTCTGGTAGCTGCTCACTAGTTGAGCTAACTCAGTGCGTGGAACTATTGCATATGGTCCACCAAATTGATCGGCAAGTCCAGGTGCTCGAACTACCACGAACTCGGAGGAGCGATCCTGCGCATCAACATCGAGCATGAATTTCATTTTATTGAGATACGTTGTTAGCTCTTCTGCTTTTTGCGCTTCGGTATGAAACCAAAGGATCTCACCATCATCGACAAAGAAGAGTTGTTGTTCGATATGACCATGTGCATCGAGCAGAAGAGTTTCTGACCACTGACCAGTAGGGAGAGTTAAAAGTTCTTGCGTCATCATGTCGTTGATCCACTTTGTTCGATCGCTCCCGCTCACCGTGATAACGGCCCGGTGTGACAAATCAGCCCACGCATTACCTACTGCCAGCTCACGTTGCTCTTTATTGGGTTCACCAAAGTGCCAGATCGCCCCTAGGTCTAACCCTGACTCAACCAGTACCGCGCTCATTTAAGGATTGGTAAGTGCGGTGCAGGATGCGCAAGTGCCATATATTGCAAAATGGGTAACATCAGTTTTAAAACCGTAATCGTCGAAAAGTTGTTGCACAAATGGTGCAGTGACATCAATAGGTGCATCGCCAACTGATCCGCAGATTCCACATACCAGATGTAAGTGAGTTAACTCCTCGGCTGCATGATAAGTAGCTCCACCGTGACCCAAGTGGGTATGTTGCACGAGCCCCACATTTTCTAGCGTCTCGAGGTTGCGATAGACAGTGGATAAATTAATCCCAGGATGAGTGAGATGAATTCTGGTTGCGACCTCTTCGGGAGTGGAATGACCTAAGTCGCGCACCGCCTGCAAGACCAACTCGCGCTGCGGAGTTAAACGCAGACCCTTTTCTCGTAATTCATGCTTTTCAGCCATAGCCCTAGCCTAAACCTCTTCCGAGAAGGTGAAGAGCGCCTCTATGTAGTGCTCACCCGTTATGCCAAGATTCTGGGCATCAGGCGGAGCAGTTTGCGGCTCGATACAGACTCCGTCGCTATCTTCGGTGTAAACGACCCAATAAGGAGCATCTGATTCAACTGTTAAGCGCGCGGCTCCTGGCCACACGACCGATGGCACTCCCTTGATATCGGTGAAACAGTCATCCCACGGTTCATTTGGTTGGGGTACAAATTTACCTGTTGGTAGCCCTTCCTCACTGCGAACCATCATGCGACCAGCGCTAAATTCAACTTCCGCTGCGTCCCCACGCTCTAACTCGCGCGGGAACCAGGGATGAAATCCCAACCATGCTGGCAAATCGCAACCGTTCGGGGTGTACTCCAAGATCCAACGGACTGCATCATCCAAAATCTCAATCGTCTGTTCTACAACTGCTCCGTTGTAAGGCGCAGGGAGTTCTAAGCGAGCGCGACCAGTACCCGTCTCCTCCCATGAACTGGTGAACCCATATCCATGAATTGCATGTGGCGGCGACCACGAGGTGGGCAAGGTATGCACAATCCCGGACTCACTTGTAATCAAACCCTCGTCAATTCGCCCTGCCCATGGCGCCATGGCATACCAACCCCATGACAATGGAGTGCCACGGAAGGGAACCGCAAATTGCAGATCTCTCCATTGCAGCGATGCAATGCGCGCACCCTGATCGAGGTCGATCGATACAGAAATCTCTGCGCCATCTATATGTTGCATTCTTAGCCCTCTAGTTCTTGAAGCGTTGGAGGATTTGCGCCAGCCCGAGAACAGGTAATTGCAGCAGCTCGAGTTGCTCGCATAAGAACCTGTTCCAGGCTTTCGCCAACCAAGTTGTTGATTCCATATTTCACAATTGCTTCTACCAATATTGCACCAACGGTATCTCCGGCACCAACCGTGTCCACTACATCTATAACTACACCAGGCACTGATACCGAACCATCTTCTGTGAACCCTTCGATTCCGTCGGCGCCTTTAGTAATTACCATTAGCTCCGTCTTCTCGCTGATAAATGTTTCTGCGACGCTCCGCAAGTCCATCTCGGGATAGAGCCAGGCCAGATCATCCTCACTCATCTTGATTGCCGATGAGATACCAGCCCATTTAGATACGATCTCGCGATAGCGCCCGCGATCGTTAAGCACAGAGCTACGGACATTGGGATCGAAAACAAGTGGGGCCTTTATCTTCTTTGCCCAGTTGAAAAGATTAGTTGCGCCAGGTTCCACAACTGTGGCCAGAGTTCCAATGTGCAGTACCGCAGGAGGTTTCTCTGCGATTGGCAGCCAACTCTCGTTGAACTCGAAGGTCGCGGTCTTTTCAATCAAGAATTCGTAACTCGCGTGCCCATTTTCATCTACCGTAACCGTTGCAATGCAAGTTGGATTCTCTGAACTCATGGCGTAGTCGAGCTTTACTCCATCTGCCAATAGCTCTGCGCGTGCCTGCTGCCCATATGCATCGGTTGAAATACCGTCAATAAAATATGTATCAAAACCCAAGCGGGCCAGCGCTTTTGCGGTGTTGGCAGGACCTCCGCCGACAATTGCAACTCGCATCCCATCTTTAGGGATTAGATCAATTAAAACCTCGCCCGCAACCCAAACGCTAGTGCTCACTCGTTCTCGCCGACTCGGGCCAGAAATTCGGTAATAATTCGCACGCCGAGTAAATGATCTTCAATTTGTGGCAGCCCACTGATCAACAAGATCCCAGTTAGCCCTACGCCAGTGACATTCAGCGGTAGCCCACCGCCATGTATGGCGTGAGTCTCCTCAGGCAGAGCATGAACTTCATACCAATCAACGCCCTCTTCCTCGGCCCGCACCCGCTCCAACAGTGTGGAGTGACCGGTTGCCGCTACAACTCGAGCCTTGCGATTAATCCATGATGTCTGCTCCGGCAAGGCACCAGGTAGCGCGGTATGAAATACCGTCCATTCGCCCAAGCGAACTTCGACTGAGATTGCAAGTGATTCGCGTCTTGCGATATCTATCGCGATCTCACCGATTTCGACCGCATCTTTGAGGGTGCAATGTGGCAAGACGAGCACCTGCTCTTCGAGAGTCAGTTGTTCACTCGTGAAGCCTCCAGTTGTCATGTGCACACTCTAATCCAGAGCCGTAAACTCGCCCCCATGACTCATATCTCCTTAAATAAAACTGACCTCAAAGTTCACCCGCTCTGCCTTGGTGGAAATGTCTTTGGCTGGAGCGCGGACGAAGTCCAATCAATCAATGTTCTCAACGCCTACACCGAGCATGACGGTAATTTCATTGATACCGCCGATATCTACTCTGAATGGAAAGATGGCAACACTGGTCACGATAGCGAGAGAATCCTGGGCAAGTGGATGAAAGAGCGCGCAATCCGCTCTGAGATAGTAATCGCCACCAAAGTCGCTAAACTTTCGACTCGTCCCGGACTATCGGCAGCCAATATCAACGCTGC
>JAYVUF010000250.1:0-2183 GCA_043788135.1 Actinomycetes bacterium | reverse complement strand
GGGAAGGCTCATCACCTACTCCATCTATGTCTCTAGCGCAGTCGCACTTAAAGAGACTTCCATTGGAGACATCTTTAAACGCGAATTGACCTCGCCATGGGCGATCGCGTTGCAACTCGCAATGATTTTGGGCTTAATTGCGCTCGGCAATGTTAAGTGGAAGCCAAAAATTAAGCGGTTGGAGCTTCCGTAAGATCGCTCGGAGAATCTGGAGTCAGGACCTTTGGCGCTCCCGCAAAAGTAAATTTTGCGGTCGGGCCCTCACCTTCAACATCCACAACAATTATTTCTCCAGCTTTAAGTTCGCCAAAGAGAATCTTCTCCGAAAGACCATCTTCGATCTCGCGTTGAATTGTTCGACGAAGTGGCCGAGCACCGAGTAGTGGGTCGTAGCCACGAGCTGCCAATAAATCCTTGGCAGCGGAAGTTAGTTCGATTCCCATATCCTTTGATTTCAACCGTTCGTCTAAGTTGGTGATCATCAAATCAACAATTTGAACGATCTCTTCTTTAGTCAACTGATGGAAGACGATAATGTCATCGATACGGTTTAAGAATTCAGGTCGGAAGTGAGTCTTGAGTTCATCCCCAACTTTCGCTTTCATGCGTTCGTAATTACTGACTTCATCTTCTGAGTTGGCAAATCCAAGTCCAGCGCCCTTGGAAATATCGCGAGTACCAAGGTTCGTGGTCATGATGATGATTGTGTTCTTGAAATCAACTGCTCTCCCCTGTGCATCGGTCAAACGACCATCTTCAAGGACTTGCAGAAGCGAATTGAAAATATCTGGATGCGCCTTTTCGATCTCATCGAAAAGCACTACGGAGAACGGCTTGCGACGAACTTTTTCGGTTAGTTGTCCACCTTCGTCATAGCCCACATATCCCGGAGGAGCTCCGAAAAGTCGAGATGCGGTATGGCGTTCAGAGTATTCAGACATATCCAATTGAATTAAGGCATCTGCACTTCCGAAAAGAAAATTGGCGAGCGTTCGAGAGAGCTCTGTCTTCCCAACACCCGATGGACCAGCGAAAATAAACGAGCCGCCAGGACGCTTTGGATCTTTCAACCCTGCACGAGTACGACGGATAGCCTGAGAAAGAGCCTTGATCGCTTGATCTTGACCAATGACGCGGCGATGAAGTTCATCTTCCATGCGCAGCAATCGAGCCGTCTCTTCTTCTGTCAATTTAAATACAGGAATGCCTGTAGCAATTGAGAGGACTTCAGCAATAAGTTCTTCATCAACTTCGGTAACCATGTCAAGGTCGCCGGCTTTCCACTCTTTTTCGCGCTCTTGCTTCTCTGTCATCAACTGCTTCTCCGTGTCGCGAAGACTGGCAGCCTTCTCGAAATCTTGACCGTCAATAGCTGATTCTTTGTCGCGACGAACATTGGCAATTTTCTCGTCGAATTCACGAAGCTCCGGCGGCGCTGTCATTCGACGAATGCGAAGTCGTGATCCTGCCTCATCAATTAAATCAATTGCCTTATCTGGCAAGAATCGATCTGAAACATAGCGATCGGCAAGAGTTGCAGCGGCAACCAGCGCTTCATCCGAAATCGAAACTCGATGATGCGTCTCATATCGATCACGAAGACCCTTAAGGATTTCGATTGTGTGGGCAAGAGTAGGTTCAGCAACTTGGATAGGTTGGAATCGACGCTCTAGCGCCGCATCCTTTTCAAGATGCTTTCTATATTCATCAAGGGTTGTAGCACCAATAGTCTGAAGTTCGCCCCGAGCCAACATCGGCTTCAAAATGCTTGCAGCATCGATGGCGCCTTCTGCCGCGCCTGCGCCAACAAGAGTATGAATTTCATCGATGAAAAGAATGATGTCTCCACGCGTACGGATTTCTTTCAAGACCTTCTTCAATCTTTCCTCGAAATCTCCGCGGTAGCGACTTCCAGCGACAAGTGCTCCAAGGTCCAAGGAATAGAGCTGCTTGTCTTTCAGGGTTTCAGGAACATCCCCTTTGACAATTGCTTGAGCTAAACCTTCAACAACTGCCGTCTTTCCAACGCCGGGCTCGCCAATAAGTACTGGATTGTTCTTTGTTCGGCGAGAGAGAACCTGCATGACGCGTTCAATCTCTTTCTCGCGTCCAATTACGGGATCCAACTTTCCTTCACGTGCGGCCTGCGTAAGATTTCGACCAAATTGATCAAGAACTAGCGA
>JAYVUF010000249.1:0-2544 GCA_043788135.1 Actinomycetes bacterium | reverse complement strand
GAACTTCTCGCAAGCGTTCCGTTCTTCGACCGCGATGGCGTACACGAGATTTACCGTGAATGGCGAAAGTTATTTGATTCCTACAATCGCGATGTGATGGCAGTTGCAGAGGCGTGGGTACACCCTCCGTCTCGATCAATTCGCTATGTGCGAGCTGACGAATTGCAACAAGTATTTAATTTTGACCTGCTAGTTGCACCCTTTGATGACAAAGAGATCTTCGATTGCGTTGATCGCACACTTAAACTCATTGGTGGCGTCAGTGCATCCCCAACATGGGCGCTGAGTAATCACGATACTCCTCGCCTTGTGTCACGCATTGGTCCAATCGAAGCGCGGGCAATGGCGCTTTTCACATTTGGTTTGCCTGGTGCATGTTACATATTTCAAGGACAAGAACTTGGACTGCCTGATGCTGAGCTAGACGATATCGATCGACAGGATCCAGCCTTCTTTCGCACCAATGGTGCGCAAAAGGGACGAGACGGTGCACGCGTGCCCATGCCATGGAGCGGAAATAAGCCACCTTTTGGATTCACGACGGGCCATCCGTGGTTGCCGATGCCGAAGGATTGGACCGAATTTAGCGTTGAGCACGAAAACGGCGATGGTGGATCTTCTTTAGAGATGTACCGAAAGGTTTTAACTTTTCGTCGCTCTCTACCACCTGGAATAGATTCCTTTAGATGGAGCAGAAAGCCTGATGGTTCAGGAGTTATTGGCTACACGCGGGGCGCTACTGAGGTACTGATGAATACATCAGATCGCCATGTAGCAATCTCAATGAGTGGTCGCATTCTCATCTCATCGCATCAGATTACTGCTACCGAAAATGGATACTTCCTACTTGCTCCATCTACGACTCTGTGGATCGGATATTAGATAACTAACTGTTATCAAATCGTTGCAATAACCAAGCCTTTTGCATACTTTCTCAGTTGCCGAAGTACCCAAGTCAGCAGAGACTTCGCTCTAAGCGGGACGCAGACCCTTCATCTAAGGAAATTACTCTCGAGAGTAGGTCTGGACCGTGACAACCCCCGAAAGGAACTACATGCTTATGAGAAGAAAAAGACTTCTTGCCACGGTGGGTCTAGCCAGTGCGGCGCTCATCGCGACAATGGTCACAACAGTCGGCCCTGCTAGCGCGGCAGATTGCTCGACCCTCGTTGGAAAGGGTTTTGCCACAATGAAGGGCAAAACCGTAAAGATCTTTACATCCGTCTTGGATCCAGAACTTTCCAAGTACGAGCAAGCCCTTATTCCATTTGAAATTTGCACCGGAATTACGGTCAAGTTTGAGGGATCAAACCAGTTCGAAGCTCTTCTCCCTGTCCGCGTAAAAGGTGGCAACGCACCTGATCTCGCGGTCATTCCTCAGCCAGGTCTTCTTGCAAAGATGGTTGCAACAGGCAAAGTACAAGTTGCTCCTGCATCCGTTCTTGCAAATGTAAACAAGTACTGGAGTCCCGGTTGGAAGGGCTACGGCTCAGTCAACGGAAAATTCTATGCAGCTCCAAACAGCGCAAACATGAAATCTCTCGTGTGGTACTCACCTAAGGAATTCGCTAAGGGTGGATACACAGTTCCTACAACATGGGATCAAATGATTGCGCTCGCGGACAAGATGTCTGGTGCCGGTCAAACTGCATTCTGCGGTGGTATCGGATCTGGTGGAGCAACAGGATGGCCGTCAACTGACTGGCTAGAAGAAGTTGTTGTTCGCCAATTTGGTGCAAAGGTTTATGCAGACTGGATCTCACATAAGGTCAAGTTCTCAGACCCACAGATCATTGCTGCTATGACAACAGTTGCTAACTGGATGCAAAATCCAAAGTATGTTGGAGACGTTAAGGCAATCGCCACAACAACATTCCAATCTGCTGGTCTTGGTATTCCAACTGGAGATTGCATGATGCTTCAGCAAGCTTCTTTCTACGCTGCTCAGTACCCAGCCGGTACCGATGTCAGTGCAAAGGGCGATGTTTGGGCCTTTTACCTTCCAGGAATCAACGCTTCGGTTAAGACACCTGTAGAAGGCGGCGGAGAATTCTTCGCAGCATTCTCCAAGCGTCCAGAAGTACAAGAACTCCAGACCTACCTCACTACACCTGCATATGCGCTCAACCGCATTAAATCTGCAGGTTCAGGTGGAGGATGGCTTTCTGCTAACTCTGGTGTGCCGCTATCTGCATACAAGAACCCACTAGACCGACTATCAGCGAAATACCTTGCTGATAAGAAATCGACCTTTGTTTTTGATGCTTCAGATGCCATGCCTGCGGCCGTAGGTGCGGGATCCATGTGGACCCAATTCACCTCATGGTTTGGTGAAGGAAAATCTATTGCTGATGTCGCAAAGGCAATTGATGCTTCTTGGCCTGCTTAAATCAGGGACAGTTAAAAAAGGAAAGATGTTTGACAGCAAGAATAAGTAGCGATACTTAGAGAAAGATAGTTCGTGCAGAATTGGTAGGGATTCATTAAAAAGGATCCCTACCAATTCTCTATCTCATCAAATTTTTACCCGCCTGCGAGTGTGAG
>JAYVUF010000248.1:0-3238 GCA_043788135.1 Actinomycetes bacterium | reverse complement strand
CTTGCAAAAGCGCGCGTAGTACCAATTTCTTCTGTTCGCCGCCTGAGAGAGTATTGACCAGACGATGTGAAATCTCTTCAAAAGATTTCCCTACCGCTTCGGTGCAACAGACATCCCAAATCACTTCAAAGTCGTATCCGCCCGCATCGCCCCAATTCACCAGAGCCTGGGCATATGCCATTTGGTCTCGCTCTTCGTTGCGACTGTGCATCAGCTCTTCTGTCGCTTTCACAGCCGCGGCAACGCCCCGAATTCGTTTTGGAGCAACAGAGATGAGTAGATCGCGCACCGTAGATTCATCGCGCACCGCGCCAATGAATTGGCGCATTACTCCGAGTCCGCCAGAGATAGAGATTGCACCTTCATCGGGATCGACATCTCCGCAAATCATTCTGATGAGCGTTGTTTTTCCTGAGCCGTTGGCTCCGATAAGTGCGACCTTTGCGCCATCGCCGACGCGGAAATTCACATCACTGAGCAAGACTCTTCCATCAGAAAGGGAGAACTCAACGCCACTTACATCTATGTGGCCCATTATTCCTCCCCTTCTAAGATTTCATTCTCCTGATTGCGTCGGCGCAGAGTTGATTCAATTCTTGACACTAACTCTGATTCGTGCGGGTAATCGACTTGCATAAAGGTCAGCCCCCGCGCTGGAAAAACAAGGCTATCTGAAACCCTTTGCCTGTTGTCGAGTAATTCTTTTACCCATCGTGCTTCAAATCTTCCATCGGCAACGCAGACAACTGCACCTACAAGATTTCGCACCATTGAGTAGCAAAATGCATCAGCAACTATCGTGGCCGCCAGCAGGCCATCGTCATTTCGAGTCCATGAAAATTTCTCAAGAGTTCTGATCGTTGTGCCACCAGGGCGAAACTTACAAAAGGCTGCAAAGTCGTGTTCGCCGAGCAAGATATTGCTCGCTTGGTTTAGTTGTTCTTCATGCAGCGGCCTATACCATGTTGCAATATCAAGACGGCTTAATGGAAATACCGTTGCATTGTCATCTGCGATCTTGTACTGATAGTGCCTTCGAAGTGCAGAAAATCTCGCATGAAATCCCCGCGGTGCAACAGATGCCTTTATGACGCGCACATCCTCATCGAGAATTCGATTCAGTCGATAGGGAAGATCCTCGAAATTCCAATTGATTTTCTTTTGGTACGGACCTACTTCAAGTTCAGGAATGTCTACATGAACCACCTGTCCGATGGCGTGCACACCTGCATCTGTTCTACCAGCCACGATTGTCTCGACGGGAAAACGAGTGAGTTTTTCCAAGGCGCTTTCCAACTCTTGCTGAACTGTTCTTCGATCAGATTGCTTTCCCCACCCTGAAAAATTCGTGCCATCGTATGCAAGATCAAGGCGTAAACGAAGAAACCCACTCTCAGGATAGAGAGTGGGTTCCGTCATAAGCAGATTAAAAGGAAATCGTTGAGTTGTTACTCAGCGTCTTTCTTTGCTGCTGACTTCTTAACTGTGGCCTTCTTAGCTGTGGTCTTCGCAGGAGCAGCTTTTTTAGCAACTGGTTTAACTGAAGTGGCCTTTTTTGCCGCTTTCTTCACGGCCTTCTCCGCTTCAGCAACTGTTGCCTTCTTAGCAGATGTCCCATCGGTCAATACTTCGATGACCGCCATAGGAGCGTTATCGCCCTTACGAGGTCCGATTTTTGTGATGCGCGTGTACCCGCCGTTGCGTTCGGCAAAGCGTGGACCAATTTCGGTAAAGAGTGTGTGAACTACTCCTTTATTTGAAATGCGAGTTAAGACTTCGCGTCGAGCGGCAAGATCACCTTTCTTTGCGAAGGTGATCAACTTTTCAGCGAGTGGGCGGAGGCGCCTTGCCTTTGCTTCAGTTGTCGTAATCTTGCCGTGTTGAAAGAGTTGCTCTGCAAGAGTTCCGAGGAGTAGACGCTCGTGTGCAGGGCCAGAGCCCAGTCGCGGTCCTTTACTTGGTTTTGGCATTTTTACCCCTTAGGCCTGCTCTGAATCGGGAAATTCATCGTCAAGATTGACATCGTAATTGTGATGTTGTGTTGGATCGAATCCAGCTGGGCTATCTTTGAGATTCATGCCCATCGAAACCAACTTCGCTTTCACTTCGTCGATCGACTTTGATCCAAAGTTTCGGATGTCAAGAAGATCAGCTTCGCTTCGGCTGACGAGTTCACCAACGGTGTGAATGCCTTCGCGCTTTAGGCAGTTATACGAACGGACCGTGAGATCAAGATCTTCAATAGGAAGAGCTAGATCCGCAGCAAGTGCTGCATCAAGAACGGAAGGTCCCATTTCAATGCCTTCGGCATCAATATTCAATTCGCGAGCAAGACCGAAGAGCTCAACCAAGGTCTTGCCAGCAGATGCAACAGCGTCGCGTGGCTTCATCGATGGTTTGGTCTCAACATCAACAACGAGGCGATCGAAGTCGGTGCGCTGTTCAAATCGAGTTGCTTCAACTTTATATGTCACCTTGAGAACTGGTGAATAAATTGAGTCAACAGGAATGCGTCCAATTTCTGCGCCAGCTTGCTTGTTCTGAACCGCAGTCACATAACCTCGACCGCGCTCGACAGTTAATTCAATCTCAAGACCGGCTTTTCCATTGAGAGTTGCGAGATGAAGCGTTGGATTGTGAACTTCCACTCCCGTTGGAACTGCGATATCTGCACCCGTAACTGGACCTGCCCCAGATTTACGAATGTAGAGAACGCTAGGCTCGTCGTTGTCGGAAGAAAGCACCAAGTTCTTAATGTTAAGAACAATGTCGGTGAGATCTTCTTTCACGCCTTCGAGAGTTGTGAATTCGTGCAAAGCACCGCCGACGCGAATGCTCGTTACTGCCGCTCCCGGAATAGAGGAGAGCAATGTCCGACGCATTGAATTGCCGAGGGTGTAGCCAAAACCTGGTTCTAGCGGTTCGATAATGAACCGTGAACGGTTTTCGCTAACTACTTCTTCACTGAGGGTGGGACGTTGTGCAATTAGCACTGTTGCTCCTCCATATGTCTGGGAGATCCACTATTTGATCTCTCGTTTCTTTTAGCTTTTTAGTTTTTTAATGCAGATCCAAAGAATTACTTGCCACGAGATGGCAAAGAATTACTTGGAGTAAAGCTCAACGATTAGCTGCTCTTGGACCAAAGTGTCGATGACAGAGCGGGCAGGAACACCGTGGATGATGATCCGCATCTGCGAACCAACAACTTCCATCCACGCTGGCACTGACTTCTCAC
>JAYVUF010000247.1:0-2424 GCA_043788135.1 Actinomycetes bacterium | reverse complement strand
CTTGAAGTTGGGTATGTAACTCACATCGAAGGTGAAAGTGTGAGAACCGGCGTAACTGCGATTCTGCCGCGGGGTAAAGGCAAGGTGGGGAGCGCTTGTGCGGCTGGTTTTTATTCTTTAAACGGTAATGGTGAGATGACCGGCACGATTTGGATTGAGGAAACTGGTTCACTGGCCATGCCAATCATGATCACTAACACTCATGCTGTGGGGATCGTTCATCGTGGCGTGATTGATTGGGTGGTTAAAAATAATCCTAAACTTGCCACTCAGTGGTTGTTGCCCGTAGTCGGAGAAACGTGGGATGGCTTTTTAAACGATATAAATGGCTCCAAGATAACCGTTGTCGATGCGGCAAATGCTATTGATAGAGCTGCTGGAGGTGTGATTGAAGAAGGTTCAGTCGGCGGTGGCACGGGAATGAATTGCTATGAATTTAAAGGTGGTTCGGGGTCCGCTTCCCGTCTTGTTCAATATGGTAGTGATGAATACGTAGTGGGCGCTTTTGTGCAAGCAAATTTTGGTGCGCGCGATGAACTCGTTATTAGTGGAGTTTCAATGAGTGGATTAGATCTCCCTAATCACATTTCAGATTTAGATTGGTTTCTTACAGATCAACAAAAGCAAAAGACTCCCGCTGGTGCTGGCTCGGTGATTGTGGTGTTAGCAACGAATGCACCGTTGTTACCAGCGCAATGTAAGGCTCTCGCCAAACGCGTTCCATTGGGACTCGCTCGAACCGGAACAACTGGGAGCCATTTTTCGGGGGATATATTTATTGCTTTTTCCACCGCTAATGAAGGTTCGCTACTGAGTAACTTTCCAGTTGGGGATCCAAGCAGTTCCGATTATGACCATTTCACCGCTATTCCATGGGGTCGAATGGATGCTTTTTTTCAAGCCGCAGTTCATGCAGTTGAAGAAGCTGTTATCAACTCACTCACTGCAAATCATGACATGCAGGGTCGGGCTGGTCACATGAGTATTGCGCTACCACATGAGCAAGTGCTTACCCGTTTAAAATCTGCAAACCGGATTTGATTGCAATAAATCTTGTAATGCTTGTTTGTGTGAGGTAACCTTCTTCAAATATTTTTGAGATTAATTCTTAGAAGAAGGGAATTGAATGTCTAATTCACAGTCAACTAATTTGGAGCGAGGGATTGGTTTCAAAGGATTAGTTTCACTTGCCTTAAGTGATATCACGCCGATGGCTTCGCTATTGGTGGTCGGTTCCTCTTTGCTCGCGTTGGTTGGTACCGCAAGTGTTTTAGCTTTTGCTATTGGATGTGCAATAGCAGTTGCAGTTGCCATGTGTATGGCAGAACTTGGATCGATGTACCCAACAGCTGGTGGACTCTTCTACATAGTCACCAAGGTGCTTGGTCGCCCGGTGGGTTTTCTTGCCATGATCAACTACGTTCTGCAAGGAATATTCGTTCCAGCCAGTCTGGCTCTCGGACTAGGTACTTACTTGCACTCGCTTAATAAGGCTATTCCGGTCAATCTGGCATCGGGCATCGGGATGCTAATAGTCACCCTGCTGGCGGTGCTCCGCATCCACGTCAGCGCCGTGATCGTCACTATTTGTCTAGCAATTGAAGTAGTCGTAATTTTCTTGATTACTGGAGTTGGAATAGCTAACTGGAATCAGCCTTTTTCAATTGTTACTCATCCAGCCATGCTCTCTGGTGGGACCCTTAAAACTGTAGCTTCTGGTGCGATTATCGCTGCTATTGCAACGTCATTGTTTTCTGTGAACGGTTATGACAGTGCCATCAATTTCTCTGAGGAAGCAGTTGGAAAACCTCGAAATATTGGACGTGCAGTTATGATCGCGGCTCTCGTCGGAATTGTTTTAGAACTCATTCCGTTTACCACGGGACTATTTGGAACCCACAATCTAAATGCTTATCTGAGTAGCTCTACTCCGTTTACCGATTCGGTTACAGCGGCGCTGGGTGCAACCGCGGGCAAGATCGTTATTATCGGTGCCTTGTTTGCAATCGTAAATGCCACACTGGCAATTACGCTGCAATTTGCTCGCGTTCTTTGGGCTAGTGGCCGCGACAAAGCTTGGCCGGACCCAGTTAACAACGCGCTAGGCAAAGTTCACCCCAAGTTTCGTTCCCCATGGATCTCAACCTTAATTATTGGTGGCATTTCCACCATATTTTGCTTCCAAGCTTCATTAGTCTCGGCCGTTACCTTTACCGCAGTTCTGATCATTATTCTCTATGCTCTGATCGCGGTCTCTGCCCTGGTTAGTCGCGTTAGGGATAAGGGCTTGGATCGCCCCTACAAGATGATTCTTTGGCCATTGGCACCGATCGTCACGATTATTGGCGTGGGGGTTGCATTGACTCAGCAAAAGAGTAGTGACTTGAAAATTATTCTGATCATGGTGGTTGTTTCATTGGTTTA
>JAYVUF010000246.1:0-3419 GCA_043788135.1 Actinomycetes bacterium | reverse complement strand
TCTTGTGATCACACCTGCCTTTGGCATATACGGTACAAACGTTGGTCTTGCCACCACCGGTGGTTCAGGAATAGGTGTAGTTGGCTATGTCGTTAATAGCGGCCCATGCACGGTTGCTGGAAGCATTCTTATTTCAACAGGGGCCGGTATTTGTAATCTCACCGCCACTAAGGCAGCAGACGCATTCAATACGTTAATTTCCTCAGTTCCTGCAAATATTGTAATTGGCAAAGATTCTTTGACGATAACTGCGTCTTCCGCGACGGTGACATTTGGTGACGCAATTCCAACGATCATCGCCGGTTATATTGGATTCGTCAACGGCGATACGTCAGCGGTCTTCACGACTGCACCCATCTGTTCAACTTCTTATACGCCACTTACCGCTGTCACCTCCTCGCCAGTTCCCACCTCGTGCTCAGGTGCGAGTGCCGCTAATTACAATGTGAGTTATGTAGTTGGAGAAATACTTGTTAACAATCCTGCTGCTCCGGTTGGCACCAGTATTTCTTTAACAACTCCATTCAATACTCCAAGGACGATTTCACCTCAGATCATAGGTACTGCTTTAGATTATTCGACTGGATGTCTCATAGATCCATTTGATTCTGTTTGTAAGACACTGGTAGTCATTGCAGGTCAGGGTACTTGGAGAGTTAATACTGCAACTGGTGACCCTACATTTACTCCTGCCACCAATTTCTCAGGGCTTGCGACCCCAGTCATCTACACTCTGTCGGACAAGTTTGGCCAAAAGGGCTCAATTACATTGAATATCACAGTCGGACCTAATACCTCTCCTGCGATAGTTCCAAATGTGAAACAGGTACTGACTGGTCCTGGAGTAGCAACCTCCATAAGTTCTGCAACGGACTTCACCCCTCCGCTGGGAGACTCTTGGAATCGCCAAACGACGAAGCTCGTAGATCCAATCTCGGGCAAACTTGTCAGCACATATTCAAATACACAGGGAACCTGGATTCTCACTCCTAGGGTGGGAACAATTATCTTTACTCCTAAACCCAATTTCTATGGAGTAGCCAGTATCAAATTGAATATGGGAACGAGCAAAGGACTTAATGTTGTCAATACATTTACTTCAGTAGTGGTGAGAAGAATCAAGATTGTTATCTACTTTACAAATAATTCTCCTGTCCTTACCCCTATAGATATAGCCAAGTTAAAAGCTGCCTTGAAGATTGTTGGACGCGGGAAGATCTTCGAGACGCAAGTTGCCGGGTTTGTACTGATCAGCCCTTCAATCGTTGCCGATAAGTTGCTATCTACTCAACGTGCAAAGTCAACCGCTAAATTCATTGCTGCTTATGGATTGACGAATATTGTGGCTACGGGTGAGGGTCGTGCACCGGAGCGCAATTCCACGGCCCGTAGAGCTGAAATCACCATTAATTATTTACCAGCCGGGACGCCACTTGGCCAAACCGGCATTGTAAATGGAGCGAAACCTGTTGCTCCGGTCGGCAGCAAAGTTTCAGTAACAACTCCGCTTAACACTTCAAAGATTATTTCTCCTAAGGTAACTGGCGTAGGTTTGGATTATTCAACGGCCTGTATTTTGGATCCCTCAGATTCTATTTGTAAGACGGTAGTTGTCATAAGAGGCCAAGGTTCTTGGACTGTAAATACTTCGACAGGTGATGTTACTTTCACTCCGGAGTTTAATTTTTCAGGGCTTGCAACACCGATGACCTACTCGGTCTCAAATAAGTCAGGCCAAAAGGGAACGAGTGTATTGGCTATAACTGTGGGGGTTGTTTCCGTTCCCGCGCTAGTACAAACGGTGAAGCAAGTTTTGACTGGGCCCGGAGTAGCAACTTCCATAAGTTCCGCAACCGGTTTTACACCTCCGGTTGGAGACTCTTGGAACCGACAGACGAGCAAACTTGTAAATCCTATTTCTGGACAACTTGTTACTACATATACAAATGCGAAAGGAACCTGGACTATTTCTCCGAAGACTGGCCTGGTTGTTTTTACCCCGAAGCGTAATTTCTATGGAGTTGCCAGTATCGGATTGAATATGGGCACCAAAAAGGGACTTGATGTCGTCAACACTTTTTCTTCGGTAGTTGTCCGAAGAATCAACTTAGTGGTCTACTTTACAAACGCTTCACCGGCACTTACCCCAGTGGATATCACGAAATTGAAATCGGCAATGAAGGTTGTTAGCGGTGGCAAAATTATTGAAACTCAGGTGGCTGGTTACGTCCTGGTCAGTTCTTCTCCCGCCGCGGATAAACTTCTTTCTATCCAACGCGCTCAATCAACCTCTAAATTCATTGCGGCATATGGATTGACGAATATCGTTGCCACTGGCAAGGGTCGTGCACTTGAATTAAATTCCACTGCTCGTAGAGCTGAAATCACTATCAACTATTTACCGGCTGGCACACCATTTAATTCTTCGGTGGTTTCCAATATTGGCAATCAGGCTGCGTCAACGCCAAATATCGCCGCTAGTCATCCGGTTGCCTTGGTTGGTTCTAGCGCTCCATCAACAAATCCATAACGGAAGCGATTACCAGGGTTAGTTGTTCACCTTGTAAACCGCTTTTGTGAATGCGAGTCGGTTCTCTTGTATAGGGTTGGCGGGTGACCAGCGCAAAAAACAGCCAGATGAAGTTAGTTGGCGATGCGCTTAGGGCCGCTATTGAGGCTATTGGCGGAGAACCTCGAGAGGGCCAGTTACAAATGGCTGAAGCAGTGGCGAATGCTCTCACCGATCGCCATCATCTCTTGGTGCAAGCTGGAACTGGAACAGGTAAATCCCTTGCTTATTTAGTACCGGCCCTTGTACACGGTAAAAAGGTTTTGGTTGCGACTGCGACGCTCGCTTTACAGCGCCAATTAGTGGAGCGTGATCTTCCTCGGATCCAACCGGCACTGGAGAAGGTTTTGAAGCGCGAACTTACATTTGCCGTTTACAAAGGCGTTGGGAACTATCTCTGCTTACAGAAGATGAACGGCGCTGCCCAAGATCCCGATGGTGAATTTTTGATGGAGATAGGTGCTCTTGAAAAGGACCAGAAGCGGCTTAAAGCCTGGGCGCAAACCCCAGGAGTTTCAGGGGATAGAGATGATGCCCCAGAAGTAGATCGCAGAGTCTGGTTTGCTAATTCTGTTTCTGGGCGAGAATGCCTCGGAAAAGATGATTGTGCATTCGGCTCGCAATGTTTCGCTGTAGCTGCCAAAGCTAAAGCCCAGACGGCCGATGTCGTGGTCACCAATCACACCTTGCTTGCCATCGAAATTGTGGATGCGCATCCCATCTTGCCAGAGCGTGACGCAGTTATTTTGGATGAGGCGCATGAGTTTATGGACCGCACCACTCAGGCCGTCACAGAAGAGCTCACAGCCGCCCGAGTGGAGCGCGCCGCCAAGATGGCCGCGAAACACAT
>JAYVUF010000245.1:0-3540 GCA_043788135.1 Actinomycetes bacterium | reverse complement strand
CTTGCAAATCTGCGATCCAATATAGCTTTAGGCGTATCAATGCTCTTTATTTGCTGGCGATCTCGATCGGTAACGCGCAGAACCAGCCATATTCCAATGCCGACCACAGCTACCCAGAAGAGCATCATTCCGCCCATTAATAGCCAATTAGATCCAGAACCGTTCCAACCCGAACCCCAATCCATCATTGCCGTACTCCTTTGCTCTTGGTAATTGAACTGTGCACCCGATATGTATGGATTCAACCGAGCAAAAGTAAAGAAATGATCAAGTTTTCCTTTATTGAAACCACATCGAAATTTCCATCAAATGAGAGATATGTGCGAAATAGTCTCAATAGCAGTTCACGAAGAGAGGAAGGACAGCTCATGAAGAGATCAACCGGAATAACCGCAGTCATCGCAGCGGTCGCCATTCTGGCGCTCGGCAGCGCCTGGGCCATTACCAATTCGAACTCAAGTCCAAGCAATAGCTCGTCCATGACGGTCGACTCCGCTCAATTCCGGGCAATTAATGCGGACATGGGAATGGAGCACATTCACAATTTGATGTTGAGGGATAACGAATTGTTGATCGGCACGCACCAGGGGCTCTGGTCGCAAATGAGCGGTAAAGCCGCGAAACGAATCGGCAATTCGCATTTCGATGTCATGAGCCTAGCCATGATGAACGGAATGATGGTTGCATCAGGACACCCTGGCGCTGGGGAAGAAAATGTAAATAACCTCGGGTTTCGCATGTCCATGGATGGTGGGATGGGCTGGGACAGCGCCTCGCTCATGGGGAAAGTGGATTTTCACCGACTCGCTGCTTCCGAGAATTCCGTTATGGGAATTTCAGCTACCGACGGTGCGCTGATGCGATCTAAGGATGCGGGCAAGACTTGGACAACCCTTACCAATCCTGGTCTGTACGACCTCGCCATGGATCCAACCGATTCCATGGTGGTCATCGGTACCACCCAAAGTGGACCACTCATGAGCATCGATGGCGGTAAGAGTTTCGCAGCCATTCCCAGCGCCCCCATTATGGCTCTGGTCAGTTGGGACAAGGCACGACTTGTTGGCGTTACGCCAATCGGCGTCGTCTATCAATCACTTGATATGGGATCAACCTGGAAAAAACTCGCCACGGTTCCAGGCGAGCCAATGGCGCTCACTGTGAAGGGCGATCAAATCGCAATCTTGGCTGGTACCACCGTGTACTACTCAACCGATGCCGGTATCACCTTCAAGGAGAGAATCGTCGGAGTTGCAGGACATTAACGCAAAATGGAAGAGAAATAAATTGGAGTTAAATCGCAGAAGTTTTCTATTGGGTTCAGGGGTAGTAGCTGGAGTTTCCGTAGCAACCACATTGGGAGGCCAAGGTTTAGCAGATCAAGCATTTTCCGCAATTCCGCTACTAAATGAGCCCAAACGCATCACTTCCATAAATGGGGTTATCAATCTCAACCTAGAAGCTTCGGGAATGCTGATTCCATACAATGGCGGTCAGCGTTGGGCGCTCACCTACAACAAGAGCCTGCCCGCACCCACTTTGGTGGCTTCACCTGGAGATACGCTAAATATCAGGCTGAAGAATGGCACCAGCCTACCGACCAACCTGCACACCCATGGATTACACGTATCACCAGCGGGCCATGGCGATAATCCGCTGGTGAAAGTCATGCCGGGTGAAAGTTTTCAGTATTCGATTAAGATTCCAAAAAATCAAACAAGCGGAACGTTTTGGTACCACCCCCATCATCACAAATTTACGGCAATGCAATTATCAGGTGGGCTCGCAGGTGCCATCATCATCAAGGACAAAATTGATGCTCAGTCGGCCTTTACCACCTCAACTGATCGCATTCTCATGTTCGCCGATCCTCGCATTGGCCGAAATGAGAATGTGTTATCCACGTCCATGATGGATGGCATGCATGGTCGCTCTGGACCTAACGTTCTCATCAATGGCACCATCAATCCCCAAATTTCTGCGACCAGTTCACGCGCAGAAAGATGGCGCCTCATCAATGCCTGCCCATCCAGATATCTCAACATCCGCGTTGAGAACGCCGATCTTCTATTGATTGCCACCGACGGAGGTCGCATAAATACCCCGGCTCGCATCTCCGCCATCAAAATGACTCCCGGCCAACGATTTGAAGTTGTCGTTATTTCCACTAAGCAAGGAAGGCACAGAATTTATGATGGTAGCAAAGTAATCGGTGAAGTCGTAGGTTCAGTGGGCACGACTAATCTGATGGAGAAGGCGGCCTTGGGTTCGGTTCCACTCTTGAAGGCAGATAAAAGTCGCACCATCAAGATAGTCGGTGCAGGAATGATGGCGATGGGCGGCGACACGGGTAATCATGAAATGAGTTATTCATTTGACGGTATGCCTTTTGATCCAAATGTCGTCAATCAGCAAGTCACATTAGGCGCCGTTGAGGACTGGGTCATCGAAAACACGACCACGATGCACCACCCTTTCCACATTCACGCGTGGGACTTCCAGGTGATTGATCGTGGAGATGGTCGATCAGAGTCTGGCTGGAAAGACACTATTAACGTCCCAGCGCATGCTTCGGTGCGAATTCGAATCGATTTCGCCGACTTCGGTGGTACAACGGTCTATCACTGTCACATACTTGATCATGAGGATGCCGGGATGATGGGAATTGTTCGAGTCGCATAATGTTCACTTAGGAGAAGATAAAATGGCCGCGATCTATACCTGCCCGATGCACCCTGAAATAAGGCGCGATAAGCCGGGAAGTTGTCCGATCTGTGGCATGTCGTTAGAACGTGTGATGCCTTCTTTGGATGTGGAAGAAGATACCGAGCTCAATGGATTTCGACGACGTTTGTGGTGGACGCTTCCAATCACTGTTTTCATCGTGCTGATCTCATTGTTCGAATCCAAAATTACCTTTCTTAGCGGGCCCGAGCTTAGTTGGATTCAGTTGGGACTCTCGCTGCCGATCATTTTTTGGGCCGGTGATTCGTTCTTCATTCGAGGGTGGCAATCAATCATTCACCGGGCGCCGAATATGTGGACCTTGATCGGCCTGGGCACTGGTGCCGCGTTTCTCTATAGCGCCGTTGCAACGATCTCCCCCAAAATTTTTCCTTCGGCCTTTATCCACGATGGAAGAATCCCGCTCTACTTTGAAGCCGCCGCCGTAATCATTTCCCTCACCATCGTTGGGCAAATCCTCGAACTGAAAGCCCGATCCCAAACTTCCCTCGCCATAAAATCCCTGCTCGGATTGGCGCCCAAGACTGCCCGAAAGATTTCTGCCGATGGAACGGAAATCGATATCGCCTTGGACCAGATTATGGTGGGGGATCTCCTGCGCGTGCGGCCAGGTGAAAAAGTGCCGATTGACGGAGTAGTTGACACTGGGAGCAGTTCAGTGGATGAATCAATGCTTACCGGTGAACCCATCCCAGTTACCAAGCAAGTTGGCGACAAGGTAATTGGTGGCTCACTTAACGCCAACGGCGCCCTAGTCATTAAAGCCGAAAAAGTTGGCTCGGAAACTTTGCTTTC
>JAYVUF010000244.1:0-8010 GCA_043788135.1 Actinomycetes bacterium | reverse complement strand
TCTGCATCTGGGATGCCCAGTCGGTCGTAAGTATTTCGTATGTCTTCAGGAAGATCAGCCCAAGTATTGGCTTGCTTTTCGGTGGAGCGAACAAAGTACTTAATGGTGTCAAAGAAGATTCCAGAGAGATCTGATCCCCATGTCGGCATTGGCTTCTTTTCGAAGAGCGAAAGGCCCTTAAGCCGTAGGTCGAGCATCCATTGCGGCTCTGATTTCTTTGCAGAGATATCTCGAACTACATCTTCATCTAACCCACGCTTTACATTGCTACCAGCTACATCGGAATCCGACCACCCGTACTCATATGTGCCGATACCTTCTAGTTCTGGATGGAGAGTTGTGTCAGTCATGCGCGTACTCCTTTTTCGATTGAGCGCTATTTGTTGGTATAAAAGTTGTACATATTCCATCTCCAAGGGCGATGGTGGCTAGCCGCTGAACGTGTGTTCCGAGGACTCGGGAGAAAGCCTCCGTTTCGGCTTCGCAAATCTCGGCAAATTCAGATGCCACGTGGGCAATCGGACAATGATGCTGGCAGAGTTGAATACCATGGGGGGTCGATTTGCTTTCAGCTGCATAGCCTTCTTCGCTCAAGAAGTTTGCCAGGGAGTCAACTCTTTGAATCAACGCTTTCTTAGCTATCTTTGAGTTACCATTTGTATTGCCGACCCGTCTTTCTATATCTACTCCACGAGAATGTGCAAACTCTGCAACCAGATCTCGATCCGATAAATTCGCCATGAATCTCAGCGCTGAAAGTGCTAAGTCATCATAAGAATGCTCAAATCTCTCGCGACCTTTATCGGTGATTACAAATACTTTAGAAGGACGTCCCCTCCCTCGTAGAGAAGTAAGAGCACGGTGTGGTTCACGTGTCTCCAGGAGACCCGCCGCTACCAATAAGTCCAAATGACGTCTAATGCCAGCAGGGGTAAGTTTCAGTCGTTCTGAAAGATCTAAGGCGCTTTGAGGCCCTTTCTCCAGAATTGAGCGAGCTATGAGATCTCTCGTTTTATCTTCGCTCTTTTTCACAACATAAGTGTTGCGTAATTCCCCCTTTTACGCCAATTGATCGTCGCGCTCTCAGGTATCCCCATTGGATAGGCTTAGAAGGTGAACCTAGCTAGCTTGATATTTACCGCTCTCGTCGTTCTTCAGGTGGGAATTATTGTGACTGGTGGGGCAGTGCGTCTTACCGGATCGGGCCTGGGTTGCCCAACCTGGCCCCAATGTGTATCCGGCTCCATCTCCCCCGTCCCGCACCAGGCGCAGGGAACTCTCCACTCTTGGATTGAATTCGGAAATCGTCTTTTGACAGTCTTGCTATTTATAACGATTATCGCTGCGGTAATTGGAGCCTTTCGGTGGGGAAAAGGTCGGAGTGACTGGAAATTAATCCGCTTACTGGCCTTGACTCAGGTAGCGGGTATCGTTGCCCAAATCGTGTTGGGTGGAATTACCGTTCTCACCAAATTAAACCCCTTCACAGTTTCTATGCATTTTCTCCTCTCCATCGCCCTGATTCCACCAACTCTTTCATTACGTGAACGTATTTTTGCGAAAGCTCGGGTTTCCGTTTTACCAACGACACGATGGATCATTTGGGCTGTGACTGCATTGACTCTGGTGGTAATAACTCTCGGAACAGTTGTAACTGGAAGTGGTCCACACGCTGGTGATGTCTCCGCCAAGAGGTATCACATTGATCCGCGCATGATCTCTTGGCTACATGCCGATGCCGTAATCGCGCTGATTGGACTCACCCTCGCCCTTTGGCTTGTCATCAAAGTCTCAGAATCAGCCGAAAATCGTTCTTTCATAGGTAAAAAAGTTTTACTCTTTCTTGCGTTACTTCTCGGCCAAGGAGTGATCGGCTACATACAATATTTTACACACCTACCTGAAGCTTTAGTGGCCGCTCACATTTTGGGTGTAGGTCTGATTTGGCTGACAATTTGGAATATCGGATATAAGTCAAATGCATTTAGTCGTCAGCAAACGAAGTATGCAAGCAACTAGCGCTTGATATAAAGATGGGGAGATAAGTAAATAATGGAACGCAATGTATGGAGTCAAGAAGACGAACGAGCCGTAAGAATCGTGCGCGGGTTGGCGATGGATAGCGTTCAGAAAGTCGGAAATGGACATCCCGGTACCGCCATGTCCCTTGCTCCAGTGGCTTACACGCTCTTTCAACGTTTCTTGAAACATGACCCAAAAGATCCGTCCTGGTTGGGACGAGATCGTTTTGTTCTTTCATGCGGCCACTCATCCTTAACGCTATATATTCAATTATTTCTCTCCGGCTATGGCCTGTCGATAGATGACCTTAAAGCATTTCGTACTCACAACTCCTTGACTCCAGGTCATCCCGAATATGGACACACAATCGGCGTTGAGACCACCACGGGGCCACTCGGAGCAGGCATTTCTAACGCTGTCGGCATGGCGATGGCTGCCCGCTTTGAAAAGGGAATGCTTGATCCACACAGTGAAACATCGCTCTTTGATCACAACATCTGGGTAATTTGTTCGGATGGAGATTTGGAAGAAGGCATTAGCAGTGAAGCGTCTTCTCTCGCTGGGACCCAAGCGCTCGGAAATCTAAAGATGATCTATGACGACAACCGCATCTCCATTGAAGGTAATACGCACCTCGCATTTACAGAGGATGTAACCGCTCGCTACCGAGCCTATGGTTGGCACGTACTGGAAATTCCAACTCTCGCCGATGGAGATGTTGATCGCGACTCTCTCGAGGAAGCAATGCTCAGTGCAGAAGCAATAACCGATCGCCCCACACTTATTCGCTTGCACAGCACAATCGCTTGGCCAGCTCCGCACGCAAAAGGCAGTGCAGAATCGCACGGATCTGCGCTGGGTGCCGATGAAATAGCAGCCACAAAGCTCCTACTCGATCTCAATCCAGCGGATAGTTTTATCGTTCCGCAAGATGTCTTAAACCATGCGCGCCAAGTTATAGAGCGAGGTAAACAAGCACACGAATTATGGAATATCGAATTTGATAAATGGAAAGTGTCCAACCCTCATCGCGCACTACTTCTCGATCGCCTGAGGAATAATTCACTTCCCGTCGGATGGGAAGGAGTTATACCGGTTTTTCCAGCGGGTAAAGATATCGCCACTCGGGCAGCATCTGGAAAGGTGATTTCGGCTATTGCCTCAGTGCTTCCTGAATTTTGGGGTGGCTCTGCCGATCTCGCTGGAAGCAATAACACCACCATTGAAGGCAGCAAATCCTTCCTTCCTGCAACTAGTGAGATATCAAATTCGGATCCATATGGTCGGCTTATTCATTTTGGAATTCGCGAACATGCTATGGGTGGAATCCTCAATGGCATTGCGTTACATGGACTATCAAAGCCATTTGGAGGAACCTTCTTAGTATTTAGTGATTACATGCGAGGTGCGGTTCGGCTTTCTGCGCTCATGAATCTACCCGTGAGCTTTGTCTGGACACATGACTCCATTGGGTTGGGTGAAGATGGACCAACACATCAACCGGTCGAACATGTTGCATCACTTCGACTCATCCCAAACTTGGCAGTCATCAGACCCGCGGATGCAAACGAGACGGCAATCGCCTGGCGAGAAGTCATCACGCGTAGAAAGCCAGCAGGGTTTGCTCTCTCTCGCCAAAATCTCCCCGTCCTAGATAGATCGACCTTTGCCAGTGCAGAAGGGGTGGCAAATGGGGCCTATATTCTCAGCGATTGCGACGGCAAGGCAGATGTAATTTTGATAGCGACAGGCTCAGAAGTATCACTGGCGATCACAGCCCAAAAATCGCTTCACGAGGAAGGGATCAAAGCTCGAGTTGTAAGCGCCCCATGTTTAGAATGGTTTAGAGAGTGTGATCTTTCATATCAAGAGTTGGTTATCCCACCCAGTATCAAGGCGAGAGTTAGTATCGAAGCAGGAGTCACTGCAGGTTGGCATGAGTATGTTGGAGATGCTGGTGTTTCTATCGGACTCAATCACTTCGGAGCTTCGGCATCGGCGGCGATTTTGTTCCAAGAATTTGGTTTCACATCGGAGGCAGTAATTGCTGCAGCGAAAGAGTCGATAGCTAGAGTGAGGTAAGAAGTGGAAAATAATCTGCAGGCAGTAAGTGAAGCAGGCGTCTCAATCTGGCTCGATGATCTTTCGCGTGATCGATTAACCAATGGAAGTCTTAAAGAACTCATTTCAACATCATCAGTGGTAGGCGTGACTACCAATCCCAGTATTTTTTCTGCCGCTATCAAAGGCTCCACTCTTTATAAGGCCGATATCCTGTCGCTAAAATCTCAGGGCGAGAGTGCAGCTTCGATTGTTATTGCACTGACAATTTCAGATGTGACCGCTGCCTGTGATCTATTCAATTCTATTTTTGAGAAATCGATACACATTGATGGTCGAGTTAGTATTGAAGTTGATCCATTTCTTGCCCATGACACCGACGCATCCATTTTGCAAGGTAAAGCACTCTGGGATCAGATCAATCGGCAAAATCTCCTCGTCAAGGTTCCAGCAACGTTGGAAGGGCTGCCTGCAATTCGAACCCTTACCGCGAATGGAATTAGCGTCAATGTAACTTTAATATTCTCAGTTGAACGGTATAAAAAAGTTATAGATTCCTACCTTTCAGGGCTAGAAGATCGCCTCTTGGCTGGCTTACCTATAAACGAGATTCATTCTGTAGCTTCATTTTTTGTCTCACGAATTGATTCCGAAATCGACAAGCGACTTGATCTCATCTCCCCTAACTCTTCCCTGCGCGGAAAGAGCGCAATCTTTAATGCGGTGCTCGCTTATGAGACCTACCTTGCGGTGATTGATTCCCCGCGCTGGAAAGAACTGTCGAAGCAGGGTGCCAATAAACAACGACCACTCTGGGCTTCGACTGGAGTAAAAGATAAGGCCTACGATTCAACGAGATATGTCATTGAACTCATTGCAAGTGATTGTGTTAACACCATGCCAGAAGCAACCCTCAACGAAGTTCGCTCCCACGGGCAAGTCCATGGCGACACCATCACGCCTGCGATACCGGCAGCGCACGCACATTTTAGCTCCCTGCATTCAGCAGGAATTGATTTTGAAGATGTAGTAGCTTTTCTCGAACAAGATGGGGTAAAGAAATTTGCCGATGCGTGGCAAGAACTATTAAGTAATGTAAATGAGGCTAAATAAATGATCACGGTTACTGGTTCAGCCCTCACTTTAGCTTCCGTGCAAACGAAAAGTTTGCTGAATGAAATCTTGGGTCGATTAGCAGCGAAAGATCACACCTTGTGGGGGGAAGAGGCGCAAGAAGAGGCGCAAGTTCGACTCAATTGGATTGACCTTCCCGTGAGTTCGCGGGAATTGTTGCCTGAACTAGATGCACTTACCGCATGGGCAAGAACACGCCACATTTCAACCATAGTGCTCGCCGGAATGGGTGGTTCCTCTCTAGCACCTGAAGTCATCTCAAAGACTTATAAAAAAAACCTGACGGTGTTGGACACCACTGATCCGGATCAAATAGCGGCGGCAATTCCTGCCGATCTTGAACATAGTTTGGTAGTCGTTGGATCCAAATCTGGCTCGACGATTGAAACCGCATCTCATAAGGCCTTCTTTACCAAGGTGTACCAAGATGCGGGCCTTAACGTGGCAGATCATTTCGTCATAGTTACTGATCCAGGCTCTCCCCTTGATAAGTCAGCGCGAGCTGAGGGATTGCGCGTCATAAACGCCGATCCTAATGTGGGCGGTCGTTATAGCGCCCTCACTGCATTTGGCTTAGTACCAGCCGCACTGATTGGGGTTGACGTTTCACTCTTGTTAGATGATGCAGCTGCCGCCGCAGAAACATTTCTCAATCCCGACTCCACCCCCGTGCAGATCGCAGCTGCGCTCTTTGATAAGGGCGAGCAGAACGTGGCCTTTTTCGATAGTGACTCCGATTTGCCAGGAATATCAGATTGGATCGAACAACTTATTGCGGAATCTACTGGTAAGAATCAAACTGGGCGCCTGCCTATAGCAATTGAATCTGCTTCGGCACCAATTGCGGGAGGTGGTCTCAAAATTGGTTTTAGCCACGGAAGCACTGCTGATCTCACGGTTCTTGGAACACTTGGAGAGCAATTTATTCTGTGGGAGTGGGTTACTGCGCTCTTAGGTTATAGCCTGAAAGTCGATCCATTTAATCAGCCAAATGTTACGGAAGCGAAAGAGCGTACTGGTGCACTTCTTTCTACCTGGAAAGGCGGAAAAGTTCCACGCTTTAAAGCTTCCTTTGAAAACGAGGTGCTGGCAATTTTTAGTGGCTCTTCGCAACCATCACTAGAAGGACAATTCGATGCATTCTTCTCTAACGCCACTCATTACGTAGCGATAATGGCCTATCTTTCCCGTGGAATAAATGATGTTGCAACAGAGCTCCGCTCACTTGTTGCTGTGAGAAGCGGTAGAGGCACCACCTTCGGATGGGGTCCGCGCTTCTTGCACTCAACCGGACAATTTCATAAGGGAGGTCAACCTAACGGGGCCTTCTTGCAAATTACCGGTGAGAACCTACAAGATTTAAATATCCCGCATCAAAACTTCTCATTCCACACCTTGTTGATGGCACAGGCCCTAGGTGATGGCCAAGCACTAATGGATCGAAGTTTTCCAGTGATGAGAATTCACCTCAAGCAACGCGAAGCCGGACTCTCTCTGCTCGTAACAGCACTAGCTGATACAACTAGTCTGATTTAATCATCTCCGCGTAGTTTTGCCAGCGCATCACCGAGGATTTTCTCAGCTTCCGCTTGGGTACGACGTTCTTTAACATAAGCGAGATGAGTCTTGTACGGTTCATTTTTTACGGGCATCGGTGGCTTATCTTTATCTAGACCCGCTGGGTAACCACAGCGTGGACAATCCCATTCATTTGGGATTGTGACTGTGCCATCTTCTGCAAATGAAGGTCGGGTTTCGTGACCTTTGGCGCACCAGTAAGAGACTCGAAAACGAGCGATAGCCTCGCCTCGCTCTGCCTCGCCCATTGGACCAGCACCGACACGACTACCGCGGATTGCACTTCCTGCCATTTTTTTACTCCTTAACGCTCTTGGAAATACATATTACGATTTCTTATGGAAAACTTTTACTTGAGGTACAACCCAAGGGAGACTACGCCGGCGAACCACAGTCCGCCCACAACGATGGTGATCCGGTCTAAGTTCTTCTCAACCACTGAGGATCCGCCGTATGTGGATGAGACTCCGCCCCCAAATAGATCCGAGAGGCCGCTACCTTTGCCCTTATGAAGCAAGACGAGAAGGATCATCAGCACGCTCGTGACTCCGAGAAGGATTGATAAGGCTAAAACCACAGTCGAGCTCCTTTTATTTCTAGCGAAGACTCAGAAGAGCCAGGAAGTAAGGATAGCGTGCTACGTGGTGGGTGCGACGCGATGAAACTTCGTAATTCGGGCAAATTCATCAGGATCCAAGCTCGCTCCGCCGACCAAAACACCATCTACATCGCGCTCGCGCATAATTTCCACAATATTTGAAGACTTTACTGACCCACCATATAGGATCTTAGCAGCATCTGAAATCTCATCGCTTCCCAAGCCGCGCATCGCTTCCCGGATAGCAGCGCAGACCTCTTGAGCATCAGCCGGTGTCGCGGTCTTTCCCGTGCCAATTGCCCAGACCGGTTCGTAAGCAAAAACAACTTTTTTCAAATCTGGCTTGGACAATCCGGAAATCGAATCTGCGAGTTGTGCCACCACAAACTCAACGTGCTTGCCAGACTCGCGAACGGTGAGATCCTCGCCAATGCAAATGAGAGGCACTATTCCGTTGGCTACGGCTGCCTTCGCTTTGCGAGCTACTTGGGCGCTGCTCTCGCCATGGACAGTTCGACGTTCAGAGTGGCCGACTAACACATAAGTACAACCCAATTTGGCGAGCATTCCGCCAGAGATGTCTCCAGTGAATGCACCGGAGATTTCCGGGGAGAGAT
>JAYVUF010000243.1:0-2535 GCA_043788135.1 Actinomycetes bacterium | reverse complement strand
GCCGTGAAAGCCTGTAGTTATGTAGAAAACTGAACCATAGGCGCGAGATGAGAGTGAAAGTCCATCTCTCACTAAATTTGCATATTCGTAAATTTGTCCAGCCACGAAGAAGGCACCCATAAGGAATGTCAGGGCAAACCATTCACGCATTCCCCACTTTGAAAATCTATAAATAGGACCCGAGCGACGGGCTTGAAAACGTTCGGCTGCGAATACTCCGAATTGGCAAGTGACTGAAGACAAGACAAGCACCGTGGTGTTTATTGAAGCGAACTTCACATTGAGCATGCCAGTTGATTCCAGCCAGATCTTTGGACCTTGAACCGCGCGGGTCGTGAAGTACATGGCAAAAAGTGCAGCAAAGAACATTAATTCCGAAGAGAGCCAGACGATGGTGCCGACTGCCACTAGGTTGGGGCGATTATTTTTAGCCGGGGCTTCAAGTGTGCTCACGGAGGCATTATTCCCGATTTCTCTCACTTTTAAGCAATGAGGGTGGCACTTGGCGCGTCAGTTGTGGGTGAGTCTGGTCACGCAATAGATAAGATTTGTAATATGGAAAGCGTGGAAATTAACTGGGATCACATCATCGCCTTATTGGCCGATCAGCAGGATCTGGGGTGGGAAGAGTCCCAATGGGCGATGCGGCAAATATTGGAAAATTTGACCGACAAAGAGATGATCAAATCTTTCTTGCTAGGAATTCAAGCCAAAGGTGAGACCGCCACTGAGGTGGAAGCTTTTGTTGAGGTCATGTACCAGCACTCGGCGCCGATCTCAATATCGATGCACGCGGTAGATCCAGTGGGAACGGGTGGGGATGGAGCAAATACCATCAATATCTCGACCACGGCGGCGATTATTGCCCATGCCGCAGGGGCGAAGGTGGTCAAACATGGTGCTCGCGCCGCCTCATCGAAGTCCGGGGCTGCAGATTTATTGGAGGCGTTGGGGGTCAATATCGACTTGGATGGGGATCAAGTCGCGGCTTGCCTTCAGGAGGTGGGCATCGGATTCTGTTTTGCGCCTAAATTCCACCCAGCCATGCGTTTTGCAGCACCTGCCCGCAAGGAGTTAGGTCAGGCTTCCGTCTTTAATATTCTGGGACCCCTCGCAAATCCAGCTAAACCAAAAGCGATGGCGCTTGGGGTCAGCAAGTCTCGCGTGATGCCGCTCATGGCCGATGTCATGCGTAAGCGGGGGACAGAGGGATTTTTGTTTCGCGGCGACGATGGAATGGATGAGATCACCCTCAGTACAACGACTCACATCATGCAGGTCAGCAACGACCAGATTCGATCCGAGATCTTTGATCCTCGATCTCTAGGTATTTCCTATGCCCCCATCGAATCGTTAACAGGCGGGGATGCGCAGTTCAATGCGGGGATCACCCGCCAAATCTTTGCCGGGGAGAAGAGCCCCGCTCGAGAGGCTGTGCTTTTAAATGCCGCCGCAGCGATCGCCGCTTTTAAGGGAGATTTTAACAATTCTATAACTGAGCAATTAGCAGATGGATATCGCGACGCCAGCGTGGCGGTGGATTCTGGAGTTGCTCAAGAATCCTTACTTCGGTGGGCAGAATTTACCCAAAAATTTAAATCAGTCTAGGTTCGCGCTTTATTTTCTTTTTAGAAAACTTCTCCAACTCTCCAAATGTCTGCACTCCAAAACCTGTGAGTCGTTCGATAAGTCCGTGCAACACTTCGACCGTTGTTTGGGCATCGTCTAGCGCTCTATGTGTCGGTGTTACTTGTGTGTTGAAAAATATGGCCAAGGTGCCAAGTTTGCAATTTGGGACTTCATCGCGAGTGAGTACTGCTCTCGCCAAACGAACCGTGTCAACCACTTTATATTGTGGCCAGTTGTATTCGAGTTCGCGTGAAGCAGCCTTTAAAAATCCAATATCGAAGGGGGCGTTGTGAGCTACTAGAACAGTCTCCTGGGCGGAACCGCAGAACTCAAGAAAGGTGGGAAATACTTCATCAATGATGGGGGCGAGTCGAACCATCTCATTATCTATTCCAGTCAATTCGGTTATAAAAACTGGAATGGGAGATAGGGGATTTACGAAAGATTTAAATTCTCCGATGACAACTCCACCTCGAACCTTGACCGCTCCAATTTCAGTGATTGCCGCTCCTATGTGAGGGCTTCCTCCAGTGGTTTCAAGATCCACGACTACAAAGGTAGTTTCGAATAAGGGTTGCGCTTCCATAAGGGTGTAAGGCTACGCGACTATGCCGACATGATTCATCACAGCACTAGCCCCAAAGTAAAGATGATGCCGACTGTGATGGGCAGGGTTTGCATGAGTCCACGCAAGGTCCCTACGGTTGCATCGGGGCCAAATCGGCTCTGATTAAAAGCTCCGAGAACTGAAGCAATCACCGGGTAGGTAGAAATGGCGCCTGCAATTCTCGGGCCGAGGTGTGGAGCGGCTGCGCTTAATGAAATCAAAAGTAGGAGCGTTACTACGATGCGGACGGGTAACTCCCAAGTGGGAGGTGAGATTTTTTGTTCTGCTGTTCGAGCACT
>JAYVUF010000242.1:0-2485 GCA_043788135.1 Actinomycetes bacterium | reverse complement strand
TTCCCTTCACCCGCTCCATATTTGCTCTAAATCCCTGAATTTGCTATAATCCTTGAGTGGAATAAGCTCTAGTTGTGCTTTTGGTACAATTCTGGTTATAATTCCGGTTATAATTCAAGGTGATTTATGGCGCGACCCTCAAGCTCGGGCTTCCCTTTTCTGATCATACGAAGTGACGGTGGCATATATTCTTACCGTCGTCCGGTCGCGTCTGAGTTGCAACCTTACTTTTCAGTGGAGCTCGATCTGCCATGGATGCCAAAGCGCTACAGGCTTAGCTCACCCAAAATCATCAATATCAGCTTGAAGACTGGAGATGGGCGCACAGCGCAGGAACGCTGGGCTGTTGTGCATGCTCAGCTTCAGGCCCATTTCAAGGCGGCGCTTGATCAGGTGAATGATGGCCACAAGACTGCTAGGGCTCTGGAGCGACTCGAAACTGTGCAAACGCTCACAGACGATCAGATTGCCGCTATCGCCCAGCAAGTGCGGCACGATATTTTGGACGACGACCAGAAGGTGTGGAAAGACCGTTCTCACCTTACACCGCAAGCCTCAGTCATTTTGCGAACTTTGCTGAGCGAAGGACGAAAAGATACGCTTCAGCTTCGTGAGAAAGCCAGAGAACTAACGCGGAAGTTCGAGGCCAGTGTCGCAAAGAAATCTTTGAGATCCCATGATTCGGGCATTCTCGATAAAGATTTCGTGGTGACACGAACAACACGCTCGGAGGGCAATTCGCTCACTCCAGCACCTGCTCCAGAGTCATTTTTGTTGCGGAGCGAAATTTCTGAACGGCTCGCCGAAAATGGGCTGGAAGTCCCCTTAACGAGTATCGACCGCCTCATGCTCAGCAGTGCTGTTTTACGGGCCAAAGTTGGTGCGCTCAGGAGTGTAAAGCGACGGCAAATGGGTGAAGATATCGCGGTGCCATCGCGCCCAGCCCCTCTTGCCAATCGTGAACCCAAAAAAAGGCGAACATTATTAAGCATGCACGAATTGTGGGTGAACCAGAACAATCCGGGGGCCAAGGCCATCGACGATAGCCTGCTTTATGTGCAGCGTTTCAACGCAATATTCGGCGAATTGGCGATTGAGGACATCACGCGCGAGCAGATTACCGTTTTTCGTGACACGTTGGTCAAGTTTCCGCGTAACATGACAAAGGCTCTAGAGAACATAACCCCGAATCAAATATTGAGCTGGATGGCAGATCATCCCACAGCCATGACCTTGTCAAAGCAGACGGTAAATTCGAAAGCGATTGAAACGGTCGCCCGTCTTTTCAAACGGGCTCTGCAGGCGGGATACGTCAAAAGTGATCCAAGCGCCGGACTTAAATTCAAGCTAAAGACAGACGACAAGGTTAAAATCCTGCCATATTCTGTGGAGGATTTGAACAGGCTTTTCTCATCGAAGCTATTCACCGACTCAAAATATCGGCCAGAAGGCGGAAGCGGTGAAGCTGCTTATTGGCTGCCCTTGCTGGCACTGTTTACCGGCGCGAGACTCGAAGAGCTCGGCCAACTGCTGACATCTGACATTAAGGTCGAACAAGGAGTAGATGTAATCAGCGTGACCACAGACATTGCACCAGACGATCAAAGTGTCCGTTCAGGTGTGCCTTTGACGAAATCACTGAAAACCGAGAATGCAAAGCGTATCATTCCGATTCATCCCCAATTGAAGGCATTGGGATTTCTGGACTTTGTCATTCGGCTACGCCGCAAGCGGACAGCCCGCCTATTCCCAGATCTCGTTGGATACCGCAGCAGGCATACCAAAAATTGGTCGAGATGGTGGGGGCGCTACCTTGACAAAAACGTGACCAAGGAAAAGACCAAGAATTTTCACTCCTTCCGACATGGTTTCAAGGATGCGATGGTCAATGCGGAACTCGATCCGGATTTGAGAAAAGTGTTACTTGGTCATGCCAATGAAAGCGTGACGGATGGCTATGGGAGCGGCGCACACCTATCCTTGCGAGATAAGGCGATCCAGAAAATCAACTATCCTGGTCTGGATCTGGGCAAAGTTGCGAAATTTACGGCAGTTATATGATGCATAGCGTCACCGGATCATGCCGCAACAAGTCGATAGCGCTATTCGGCAATGCATAAATATGGCCTAAAGTAATTTTGGTCTTGGAAGTTCGGCATACGCTTCATCATTTTGTGCCGTAGATTTTGTGAGTCCGGCAAAAGTCGGGTCTGGTAGCCGACATAAATTGATCTCCCAACCTTTGAGGCTCATCTTTTCGCTTGAGAGGTCGGACAGGGAGGTTTGTTCAAAGCCCCTTACGCCACATCCGTACTAAATCGGCGAGCGGCATACGCAACCGATTCTTGCGCTTGGCAAATAACAACCGGCTTCGAGTGCCGTGCCTTAACACTCTACATGCCAATCGTCGTCAATTTCCGTAAAGAGATTTGGCAGCTCGTTTGGGCGAGCCAATATTTCTTGATACTCTCTATATTCTCTGGTG
>JAYVUF010000241.1:0-2222 GCA_043788135.1 Actinomycetes bacterium | reverse complement strand
CCCAAGGCCCGTTTGTTGGCTACCAAAAAGACTTCGTCTATTAATGCTTGAGGTACCACAACGACTCCATCTAAGTCAGCAATAATGAAGTCTCCAGGAGCGACTGCTACTCCTCCGCAAAAAACGGGGCTACGAACGCTCGCAACTTTCATTCTTCCTTTGTAATCATAAGGAAGAGAGCCAACCCCAAAGGCGTTAAACCCAACTGCCAGAATCTGACTTATATCTCGTAAAGGTCCATCACTTATTACACCCGCTGCCCCACGTTTTTTAGCAGCTGTAGAGAAGAGCTCTCCCCAAAAAGCAGATTCCATCGAATGATCCGTAGCTATAACCGCTACCTCATCGATTTGCAGTGAGTCCAAATAGTCAATTGCTGGGCCATAAGGATCGGTCTGCTCGTAGTCAGGAGATGGTACGAACTCGATAGGAGCGGCATAGCCCCTTACCCGCATATCCATGGTGAGTGGTCGAATGGTCGGGGACATCGCACTGTGGCGGATCCCCAGCAAGTCAAGTGAATCGGAGACCATTGCGGAGCGCACAGATGAATGTAATACAACCCTAGTCATTTCTTATCCACCAGATATATGTGAGTAAAAGCCATAACTGTTTCACCCAACTGGTTAGTGACCACTACATTTTCATCGATAAATCCATACAACTCTGGGTTTTTTAAATGTTTCCGCTTACCAGAAATCTCAGAATGGGCTTGAATCGAATCATCGATAAATACGGGGGCAATGAATCGAACCTTGTCATAGCCGTAACTCATCGCCGCTTCATTTATCTGGGCAGCCAATGATCCAACTGCTACAGATAAGACCAAGGTCCCATGGGCCATCTGTTTCTTAAATGGTTGAGTGGCACACCATTCTGCATCTATGTGATGTGGGTAAAAATCACCAGTCTCTTTAGCGTGAATCATTATGTCGTCTTCTGTAATTTGTCGTGTGGGACCGGTGCGTTTACTTCCAATCTCAAACTCTTCCCAGATCTCTCTCATCACGATACCTTCACATATTGAGCGTAGGAATCTTCAATAGCAATAAGGTTGGCAGCGACCAATTTTTTAGTAGATAAAATTTGATGGATTACTTGAGAAGCCGCATACTGGATTTCTGGCCAACCATAAATTCTTGGTCTCACCCATGCCCCTTCTAGAGACCGTAAAGTATTCGCGTAAAAATTATTTGTCAGTGCATTTACATGGCTACTCTTCCAGGCCACTAAATTGCCTGGTTGTCCGCCAGCCGTTACATATGAAGTAGATTGCATGGCAGGAGAGGAGAGAAATAGAGCAACCTGGGCCGCAAGAACGGGATATTTTGAAGCTCGTGATACTGCTATCCCCGCGCCTCCAAGTTGAGATGCATCGGCTCGCCCGCTAAACGATGGAAGATCATCGTAAGTGAGAAGATGGTTACGAAAACCTAGGCGAGAATAATTGCTATATCCATACATGCAGATTCCATAGGTGTAACGATCTTCAGTTACGAGCGCTTCTGCAATATCTATTGGATTGCTGTTAAGACAGAAATCCGGAACCAACCCGGCGAGCTCAATCATGAACGAAAGAACCTCTTGCGCCACACTTTTATCTATAAAGCTTTGTGAACTAAGTAGAGGAGAACCCTTTTGGGCCATCAAAGTAGCAAAAGTGCTGAAAGCATCCACCGGCTTGTGCGGCCAGAGAAGAGTTCCAGATCTAGCAAAATCTAGAACTTCGCTCCAAAAAATAGGAGCTCTATCCGCCTTATCGCTTCTAAAGGCGGAAACTTGGGCTGCGGAATCAATTGCCAAAGCCCACTGTTTTCCTTGATATTGATAGCTCACGTGTGACTCGCCAACACTGGTTCTCCGCAGAGTTTCCAATTCATCAGCTGAAATTAACTCTTCAAATGGAATCACCGTGGAGGATTGAACTGCATCAGGTACATGAGGATGATCAATAATTATCAAGTCATACTCTTGGTAGAACTCTAAAATTGGTTGATCACCAAATGCCAATAGCGATCTGGCATCCCAAGTGACCTCTACATTCATCTCTTCTTTAAGCTTCAAGTTACATCCAACTACGGAATCAAAACCACGAGGATGGTTCCAGGTCATTCCCTTCAGGCTGGTACTCATACTCAGTTTTGCAGTATGTAGTTAATAGATTCTGCCAAGAAAGTACGAACTATGATTCCTTCGTCGATCGCACTGCCGTAGCTAAAGAA
>JAYVUF010000240.1:0-2077 GCA_043788135.1 Actinomycetes bacterium | reverse complement strand
AAGAAAAAATAAAGATCGCTGGGTGGTTGAACGAACCCATGCATGGATTCGCGGGAAGCGAAAACTACGAGTTCGTTGCATTGGTTCGTTACGAAGTTCCCCACCCACATTTTCTAGGGTTGGGTACGTCTCGCGTGCATTCTTATTTACCTAATGAAGCAGTAAGGCATTTATTCGGAACCTCTTCCAGGTACCTTCTCAGAACGGTCGAATTAAGAACTTTAAATGGCGATGATATCTAAAGTCTTAGGAGAAAGTTCGGAAATGAACTTAGGTAAAGCGGCCTTAATCTCTGCTTCCAAAGCGCTAATGATATCCACCTTAAGCGAAGTCCGCCGATGCACTAAGCTGACTGCTCGAGATGGCATCGGAGAAACGAAGGGTTTAACCATCTTTTTCTCTTCTGAATCTCGGATTAACGAGATGCAAAAATGAGGAAGCAAAGTGTACCCCTGGTTGTGATTTACCAATTGTTTCAGTGTCTCAAGGTTGCCACTTTCGAATTCGATATTTCGGTACACTCGATGCTTTGAGCGCAGTGAACAAAGCTTGAGAATTTGATTGCGGAAGCAGTGCCCTTCCTCCAATAACCAAAGGTCACTTCCATTTAAATCTTTGTCCTTAATCTCGCTGCGTTTGTACAAGGGGTGGTCTTTAGAAACATACAAGTAAAACGGTTCGTGAAAGAGTAAACGCTCGTGAATCGTCGATTCTTCCAGGGGAGTTACCAAAAGGCCCGCATCTAGGCGATCTTCTTCTAAGTCTTTTACAATATCCGCCGTCTTCAATTCATCGATTTTCAATTTAACTTTAGTGAAGTGATTGGCCCATGAGTCCAGGAATAGAGGAATGACATAGGGAGCGAGGGTAGGGATTACGCCGAGGCGGAAGTCACCCCTTAGTTCGCCGTTCTCTTGCCGGCTAATATGCTGGAGCCGTTCTGCCTCTCTCAGTACTACCTTGGCTTGCTGAATGATGGCCTCCCCCCTGTCTGTAGTGAGAATGGGCTGTTTACTCCGGTCGAAAATGACCACACCTAATTCTTCTTCGGCCTTCATTAATTGCATGCTTAGGCTAGGTTGAGAGACGTGACAGGCCTTGGAAGCACGCCCAAAATGACGAAATTTATCTACCGCCACGATATATTCGAGTTGAGAAAGCGTAGGCATTACAACTATCTCCGTCTGATGATAGTTTAAAGCTATGGTTAGTTAAAAACAATCGATTTCACAAATGTAGAGAAAAGCCTGATCCTGTATGCAGGGAGGTACGATGAGTAAGAAAAATTTTGCTAATAGCGAAACAAAGAAGAATTTAGAGTCGGCTTTTGCGGGTGAATCCATGGCCAATCGGAAGTATTTGTACTTCGCAAAGATTGCGCGCGAATTAGGCGATGAAGAGGTAGCCAAAGTATTTGAAGAGACTGCGGCTCAAGAAACCGAGCATGCGTTTTCCCACCTTTCTTTGATTTACCCAAAAGAGAAAATGACGGTGGCTACTTTGCTAGAGACAGCAATTATCGGTGAGCGATACGAGCACACCACCATGTATCCTGCTTTTGAAAAGCAAGCATTGGTAGAAGCCAGCGAGGAAGCCGCCAAAGAATTCTCCCAGCAGGCCGCCGAGTCTAAAGAGCATGACGCGCTTTTTACAAAGACACTGGAACTTGCCCGTAAAAGGTTCGCTGCGCTTTCTCGAGTTGAAAAGATTCACGCCGACCGATATCAATCTTTCCTAGATAAGAGAAAAGGAGGTTAGCGCCCATGAGCGAAACATTTAAGAAATTTGTGTGTGTAGTCTGCGGTCATATCTACGACGAAGCTTTGGGCGATCCGGACACGGGGATTGCCGCAGGTACGAAATGGGCAGATGTCCCCGCCACTTGGATGTGTCCAGATTGCGGAGTGACCAAAGAATTCTTTGAAGAGGTTGTAGCCTAATTAAATTTGGCCTAGCGCAAGAAAAGATTCGGGCGCACGCGCGGGTTGTCTTCCCAATGATATTTCATGAAAGCTAGCCCATCGTGCGCCAGTTGTTCTTCGTCCCGATACGTGCGCCGCCAAATCTTGGTGGCGGC
>JAYVUF010000239.1:0-9877 GCA_043788135.1 Actinomycetes bacterium | reverse complement strand
GAGAAATGGCTCAGAGAAAACTGCCCTACCCCAAGTCTGACGATTGATTAAAAGGCGGCTATAGCTCGAACTGGTGAACCAGAGCCATTCTTAATTTTTAATGGTAAGGCCATAAAGAAAAACGTTTCTGGTAATCCCTCTAAATTGGCGAGGCACTCGATAATGTAAATATGGTGTGGCAAGCAATGAGTTGTATGTGCGGTCGAAGGTTTCACCTCTTTTCCATCGAGTAAAGCGGTATCAAACGCGACTGTGTCGGCCCCCACTGCAACGGGTCGCCGCGCCACGATCCACTCAACGGCCTTTTCATCAATACCAGGGCAGAACTCCCCGTAGTACTTCCAATCTCTATTATTTTGCCAATATTTTTCATACCAGCCGAAATTGGCCAACATAACGTCGCCTTTTGTTAATGGTCGCTCCATTCGCGATTCCAGAATTTCAAACATCTCTACAGTCGCAAACTCCCCCGGTTTTAAATTGAACTCTCGGAGATCAAAGAGCGTAGCTGGAGCCAGAAATGTTTGAACTGGTACAGTCTCTATCGAAGCATGCATCATGTGCGGATGAATGTGTGCGGGGGCGTCAATATGGCTACCTGTATGTTCTCCGATATTTAAAGTTTGGTTGTAATAACCATCGTGTTCATGAGTAATTGTCTGATGAACGACCACTGGCGGATGAGTAATCCATCGTGGCATCCCGGTTTCAATCACGGGGGAAAGATCGACAAAATTAGCTGCGCCGACTCCGGCAATGAGATTTTTAACTGCGTTAGATACGGACATCAGATTTTCCTTTCATTTAACGGCACCCATCGTCAGGCCCTCTACAAGGGCCTTTTGAGCAGTCCAACCGAGAATCACAATTGGTAAAGCCGCTAAAAGAGAGGCGGCAGAAAATGAAGAAAGATTGGTACTCATAGATGTTACAGAACTTACTATAAAAATCGGCAAAGTCGCTGAATTCGTACTAGTCAGCATAAGGGCGAATAAAAATTCGTTCCAAGCGAAAATAATTGCTAGAACCGCAGCGGTTGTGACTCCTGGAATCGAAAGTGGTCCAGCAATGTATTGAAATAACTGTCTCGTCGTCGTTCCATCGACTCGGGCGGCTTCTATAATTTCAGAGGGGATGTCAAGATAAAACGAGCGCAAAATCAGCACCGAAAGCGGTAAAGACATCGAAGTATAGATCAGGATCATGGCAAGACGAGTGTCAAGTAACCCCAAGTGATTGAGGACCACATAAATTGGGATTACGACACCGACGCTTGGCATGAATGCGGTCGAGAGAATCCAAAATATAGTTTGTTTACTTCTTTTGTACTTGAAGAAGGCGAGCCCAAAGGCCGCTGGGACCGCAAGGACGATAGCAAAAAAAGTAGAAGTAAGAACGATCACGAGCGAATTTCGAAGGCTATCTAAATATCCCCCTTGAATCGCAGCCTTGAAAGCGTCAAAGGTTGGTTTAAATATTAATTTAGGAGGAAGCGAGAGTGAATCACGTTCATTCTTAAAGGCATTGGAAATGGTGAACAATAATGGAGCAATAATCACCAATGTGTAAAGATAAATTGAAATTGTGTTTAAGGATGATAAGAAACGAAATTTCTTTTTCATTTCAGAACCTCATTGCGAATTAAGATTCCGCCGAGTAGTCGTATAAGCCCGGTCATAGCCCCAACAACTAAGACAACGTTTATAAGTGCCAAGGCAGACGCACCACCAACGTTATATTTCAAGAAGAGTTGTTGATATACGGCGAGACTTAAATTCGTGGTCTTATATCCAGGTCCACCGGCTGTAGTTGCATAGATAACTCCAAAAGAGGGCAGCACAAGAACGGTTGCCAATAAAAGTGTGATGTTCAAGTAACTTGTGAGGTGAGGAAAAGTCACGTAGCGAAATAATTGATGTCGATTTGCTCCATCAACCGTGGCCGCTTCTACAACTGAGCGATCAAGCGCATTTAACCCGCTGGTCAAGATGAGGTAAGCAAATGGAGTCCATTCCCAAACCGAAATAATTATGACCGTCACCATTGGGTATTGAGACATTGGGGTAAAACTGATGTTGAAAATCTTTCTAGCCACCCATGGCAACAAACCAGTTCCAGGATCAAGGAAGAGACGACCCCAGATTTGTCCTACGATGACGGGCATGATCAATAGGGGCGTTAATAACAGCGTACGAATCAATGCACGCCCTAAAAATTTGTTATTTAACCATGCCGCGAGAGCTAGTCCTAACGCGGTTGAAATTAAGACCGTGGAAATAGTTAATGCCAAAGTATTTTCTATACTTACAAAAACACTTGGCTCGACATGAGCCAGATCTACGTAATTTTCGAACCCAACAAATTTCTTACCTTGATCCGGTCTTAGAATATTCCAATGTTTTACTGAGAGGTAGAGAGTAACAAAGAAGGGGAGTTGGGTGATCGAAATAAGAAATAGCATCGCAGGTAGAAGTAAACCCTTGGGTCTGATGTTGCTACCAGAGGTTTTTCTTCTGACGCTATCGTTATTTTGCATTACTCCCCTTCTGAGGAGGTCACCCAATTCGAAAATGGATTCGAATTGGGTGACTTACATTTACAATCCAATTACTTGGATTAGTTATTTATAGTACCCAGCTTTTTTCATGACACTGTCAGCGTATGCCTGAGAACCAGTCAACCACGCATCAACTGTCGTCGTTCCACTCACTGCCGCTGATAGACCTTGCGCGAAGTTATTCGCGATATCAGACCACTCTGGAATGTAGACACCTGTGGTTCCGCGATAAGGAACCGCTTGTACACTCGGCTTGTTATTTGTGGCAGAGTTGATTGCGTTGAGAGTTTGCTTAGCGAAATCAGCAACCTTTAAGTATTTGGCGTTTGAGTACGTGGAAACTCGAGTCCCTGGTGGGATCTGGCTCCAGCCATACTTAGCTGCGACAAGGTTGATGTAATGCTTGCTTGTTGCCCACTTCATGAATTTAAAGGCGGCACTCTCATGTTTGGTACCGTTTACTAGAGACAAGTCCCATGCGTACAGCCAGTGGCTTCCATTCGTTGGCTTACCAGTCAACGTAGGTGCTTGGGCATATCCGATTTTTCCAACCACCTTGGAGTTTGCAGGATCTTGCAATAAACCAGAGGCTACGGTTGCATCAATCCAGATAGCTCCCTTGCCCTGTTGCATAAGTGCAAGTCCTTCAGCGAAACCAACTCCGGATGCTCCAGGCTCACCATAATTGCGAACCAAGTTTACATAATCTGTTACGGCTTGTTTAAATTCCGGGGAGGTGAGCTGTGGGTGCCATTTGGTGTCGAACCAACGAGCACCGTAACTTGCAATCTCACTCAACATTGGTGCGAGTTGACCGCCGACCGGTAGACCTTTTAGAACAATTCCATATTGTTCATTCTTAGGGTCATTTAATTTCTGAGCAAAGCTTGCGATTTGAGCCCAAGTGGGATTGGAAGGCATAGTCAAACCGGCAGCTGTGAAAAGATCCTTGCGGTACATCGTGTAATTACTCTCTGCGTAGAAAGGAAGTCCATAGACTTGACCCTTCACAGAATTTGCCTCAGTAACCGCTGGGAGAACATCTTTTAAGTTGTAGCTTGCTTGATCGATTTTTGAATCCTTTGCAAACAATGGATTTAGTGGCTTAACCCACTTGTTAGTTACCCACCCCGATTGAATTTCTACAGGGGAAATCATGACAACGTCATACAAACCCGACTTGGTAGCTGCTGCTGCAGTTACTTTTGGTCGAAGATCTGCATCTGGAAGTGTTACAAACTTAACTGTTATGCCTGAACTCTTAGCAAAGTCCGACACTAGGGCTTCCATACGTATCATGTCAGGGTTGTTTACAACCGCGACATTAATTGTTTCAGCGGCAAATGCTTGTTGGGCACCAGTTCCGATGAGGAGAGACCCCACTAGGGCAGTTAATACCCCAGTCACAAGCGATTGCCTTGCTATCTTTTTACCTTTCATTGCTCCTCTTTCCTTTGTTAGTTTTCCTCTGCGGTTTAGACAGAAGCCTCATTAGCCCGACGTTGGGCCATTTCATTCGAAACGATTTCCTGTACGACTTTGAATCGGTTGATTGATTCATTTCGTAAGAAATCTAGTACGTCTTTTTCGTTCACCGCATCTGCCCAGATTGCGCGTCCGGCAAGGAATCCTGAAGCCCCTCCCTTACACGCTGCCGCGACAGCAGTTGGAAAATCTGCAGCAGAAACTCCATTTGATAAAACAACCCAAGGTCCATCGACGGCCTGCGTAATTTGTTTGGAATATTCAATCGTTGTCTCTTCTTCAAATTTTCCATGACCCGGCACTTCACATTTAAATAAATCCGCTTGAAGTGACGAAAGTTCCCGAGCTGCCACCACTACTGCATCCGCTGCTGCGCGAGGATCCTTCCAAACGGGTGTCCCTTTCGGACGGACAATTGATTCCAAGACTGCAGGCAATCCGTAAGACTTACAAAGGTCTACAAATGAGCCAGCCAAATCTAGACGCTGGGCTGCAGTCTCATTTTCACTCCACAACAACAGAAATTTGAGAGCTTGAGGTTGAATGTTTTCAATAGCCTTCTCAACACCATCAGTTCTGAGCGTCGATGCGAACAATTTTCCGTCAGGACCGTGGTGCAACAAGTCGGCTGCAAGAATAATTTGGGCGTGGTCCATTATTGATTTTTCATATGCTTCAATTCCGTAATCTATGTCAAGGAGCACAGCTGATGGTTGCTTCGAAAAAGTGTCTAATACGCTTACCTTAAAGCCAACAATGTCGTTAGTAGATATTTCACGGCCTTGACCATTAGTCATCATCTGGCGTAATGACTCTCTTTGATCCAATGCCAACATGGCATACCCATGGTTTGACATCGCTAGCTTACTTATGGCCGTTTTGCTCATTTCTTTAGTTACTCCTTAATTTGATATTACTTAGATTTCTTTCCAATTCCTCAGTCCTGGGAATTGCACTTCGTCCATCAAGTCCTTTACAAGACATGAATGCACAGAGATTCGCAATGTCCATTGCGGTCGTTAATTCCTTCCCATCAACAATGGCAGCAAGAAGGGCTCCATGAAAAACATCTCCCGCACCGAGGGTGCTATAGATCTCTCCCTCGTAGGCAGGAGAGTGAAAAACTTCACCATGAATATATGTATAGCAACCGTTGACACCATCTGTCGCAATAACAGTTTCTGCTCCAGCACCTAATGCGGCTATAAGTAACTCACCAACTTTTTTTGTGTGCCCAAATATTTCTTTTAATTGCTCAATGGTCGGCGCATACAGTGCGACCCCTTCGAGATCGAGTCCTTCAATATGATTTCCACCATCGAGTGAGATGTGGTGCCTGTCAAAGATCTCCTTACGTTTACCGCTTGATTCGATCGCTTCGTAGCCAGCCTGATCTAAATGAATCCAAGTAGGAGGAATGTTAAAATCAAAGTTGCTGGCCGACGCGTTTCCGCGTGCATCGGGTTTAGTTACGATAATTCGTTCGCCATTATTGGAATTGACCAAGACTTGGCTCACCGATGTTTTGTGAGCGGGTTCTTTCTCAATCGCAGTAACGTCGACGCCTTCCTCGGCGAGATGAGAGATCACAAGGTGACCCAAGTCATCATCTCCGACGGAGGTAATGAGCTTTACTCGATGCCCTAGACGAGCCAAGGCAACGGCGGCGGTAGCTCCGGGACCTCCACCCGCAAAAACCATCTCCAAAGCCAGAGTTCGAGAATTTGTATTAGGGAATGAAGGAAGCAAAGAAATCACGTCAATAGTCGCAACGCCGACACACAGGATCTGGTCCCGAGACGATTTTTCAATTGTCATAATGTGACCGATTAGCCTTTCTCGTTTATTTATTCGCTGTTGCCTGCCCGTAGTATGTGTGACTAATGTTAGTTTGTAAACATTTAATGTCGGTATTCGCTCATAAAGTTATTAATTTGTTATAATTCACTCACCTAAACCATGAAAATCATCAAATTACCCTATACTTCGCTGAACTTCCAATAGAAAGGTCGACGATGAGTGAGACCAGTAAGTTGGAAAACACACTCCCCCGACGGGCGACAGCCCGTAAACAGTCAATCTTGACCCTTCTCAGACGTGAGGGTTTTAGTTCTACCCTCGGGCTGGCTTCAAAGTTCAATGTTTCCGAGATGACCATTAGACGTGACATCCTCGATCTCGAGCAAGAAGGGTTGGCACGCCGGGTTCACGGTGGTGCAACCGCCATCCAAAATGGATCCATAATTCCAACGGATTTTCGTGAACGAAACCATCTTAATTTCGAGCGAAAGGCTGCCCTTGCACAAGAGGCTATAAAACATGTGGCTCGAGGTGACATCATCGCCTTGGATGCTGGATCAACAGTTTTTCAGATCGCTCGCCTCTTAGCATCCAATCTAAATTTAACTGTGATTACTCACTCGTTACCGGCATTAAACGAACTTGCAACAAATGGACATGTAAAAGTTTATGCAGTTGGCGGGGAACTACATATTTCTACCCAGAGTTTTTCCTCATTGGATTCAGCCAATATTCTTTCTGATTTTCGATTTACGACTTTCTTTCTTTCGGCTGGAAGTATTAGAGATGGGGCTGTTTACTGTGCGACTCCGTACGAAGCTGTAATGAAAAAGGCCATGATTGAGTCCGCTGGAAAAGTTATTCTAGTATCTGATTCAACGAAATTTACCAGCAATGCATTGGTCAAAGTTTGTAGTTTAAATCGAATTGATACTTTAATAACTGATAACTTGATTTCTGATTCAATTTTCGACGACTTAGTAACTACTTTCAATATTGATGTTGTTAAAACAGCGCCTCTCCCAACTAATTAATAGGAGCCAGAATGAAAGCACTCCGCTACGTCGGGAATAAATCTCTAGAAATCCAGGACATTCCGGATCCAGTAATTCAACCTGGCCATGTCATAATTGCTCCAGAGGCAGTGGGAATTTGCGGTACAGACTTTCATATTTTGGAAGGTACTTACCATTCTAAGCCACCTGTCACATTGGGCCATGAAGTCGCTGGAAGAGTAGTGGAATTGGGCGCCGGAGTTAGAAATTTGAAAATAGGAGACTTGATCACGGTTGAACCACATAAATACTGTGGGGTTTGTTTATATTGCCAAATTGGATACGAACATATGTGCATGAATAAGCAGGCTTATGGTGTACATCGAGATGGCGGCATGGCTGAATTCCAATTGATTCCGGCAAAAATTGCCTACAAGGTTCCGATTGAAATTTCTCCGTCGTTAGGAGCGTTAACAGAACCCCTTGCCTGTGTAGTTCACTCCTTGGATCGCATGCAAACTATTAGCGGATTGCCAGTCCTTGTTATTGGTTCTGGACCGGCAGGATCCCTGCTTATTGCCCTTCTTAGATTGCAAGGCTTGCATCCGATTGTCGCAGTGGATACCAAGGAAGAGAGGCGCCACCTTGCTCTCTCAATGGGGGCTGATCAAGTTTTTGCTTCGATTGACGAAGTTGCCTCCGATCTACAAACCCTTACTGATGGATACGGATTTCCATTCGTTGTAGATGCAGTTGGCCATCCGGCAATATTGGAAGATGCGATGAAACTTGCATCCCGTAAAGGAACAATTCTTGTCTTCGGTGTTGCCGATCCCGCCGCCGAATGGAGGGTTTCTCCAAATCAGATTTATGCCAAGGAACTAACTATTGTTGGTTCGGCTATCAATCCATTTACCCACCGTAGAGCACTTTCACTCTTACAACGTATCCCTCTGAAGAACTTTAAAATTCGCACTTTTTCAATGCAGGATTATGAGTCGGCCTTTAAGGATCACCAAAGCGGAAAGTTCGACAAGATCCAATTCAACCCGCAGTTGAAAGAGAGAATATGACAATCCGTACGCATAAAATTATTGGAATTCCTGGCGACGGTATAGGAATAGAAGTTACCAACTCGGCCATTGTTGTCTTAGAAGCTGCCGAAGAGAAGCATAGCTTTCATATTGATTGGAATATTGTTGATTGGGGTTCTGAGTACTTCCGTAAAAATTCAAGAATGATGCCATTAAATGGCTTGGACATAATGGCTAACCACGATGCCATTTTTTTAGGTGCAGTAGGCACTCCCGAGATACCAGATCATGAAACCCTCTGGGGACTTCTAATTCCCATTCGAAGAAATTTTGATCAATATATTAATTTGAGACCGATAAAAAGTTTCCAAGGTGTTGAGGGTCCTCTCAAATCAAATTTGTCAATAGATTTGTTGATCGTTAGGGAAAATTCCGAAGGCGAATACTCTAAAATTGGAGGACGATTTAGTGAAGGTTCCGACTTCGAAACCGCGCTACAGGTTTCAGTATTTAGTCGCCGAGGAATTACAAGAGTAGCTGAGTTTGCACGAACTCAAGCGTTACTTCGCAGGAAAAACGTAGTCTCAGCTACCAAGTCAAATGGAATTATTCATTCAATGCCGTTTTGGGATGATGTTGTTGCCGATATATTTGCACCTCACCCTGAGATCCAATACCGAAGTTTTTTAATTGATGCCTTAGCTGCGGCTTTGGTATTGCGTCCTGAAAAGTTTGATGTGATCGTTGCATCAAATCTTTTCGGAGACATACTCTCCGATTTAGCAGCGGCGCTAGTAGGAAGTATTGGAATTGCACCTAGCGGAAATATCAATCCGGAAGGTCGATACCCATCAATGTTTGAGCCTGTTCATGGCTCTGCCCCTGACATTGAGGGCAAAGGAATCGCGAACCCGGTTGGTGCCATCCTGGCAGCCACCATGATGCTATCGAGCTTAGGGGAAACCAAGGCAGCCGATGAAATCGAATTGGGGCTGCGTACACTGTTATCGGAAGGCTCTTCAACGTCAGATTTGGGGGGTAGCGAAACCACGAGTTCTTTCACGAATAAACTCGTTTCAAGAATTATTCAATAATCGTCCGCGGAGAGCGGAGAATTTTAAGTATGGATTTGATTTTCTTGGACATTTAAAGATCCTGCCTCTCGAGCCTTAATCTCAAAATTAAATAGCTTAGAAATTGCCTTGGGTTTACCTTTCAGAAATTATGTGACTTTCCGAAGTTATTGGATGTGAAATAGTGTTCAAGGATCTTGGAAGGATGTCGAAAGCACTGGCTGTTTATGCCACTTATTTCACCAATTGTAGTTAAAAAGTAAGTATCCTCAAAAGAATTCTGGAATCGCTTTCGAATCTCTTTAAAGTAATCGGTGAATTATGAAGGAGGTTGGTACTGCATACGGCAGAGAAACAATCCCAATTTGAGTCGGACCTCGATACGCTGGATTAGCACCAGGTGCTGCCAGCACCTGGTGCAATTTCCTACTATAAAATACCAGTTCACCATGGGGGTCGCTATGCTTTTTATGATAACTCTTCCTGGATGTAACTAAAATGTGAGTAAGAGTCCCGGATACTTCAAAAAATCTACCTCAAGATCTAAAACAGCGGAGCAACACCTTGTCGGAATTCATAATTAGTACAAATCCATTCAACGTCGAGGGAATTCTAAAGGAAATTTTTACACTTCAAACTGGTGAATCTGTCGTCGCGCCCGCTTTTACGATGCATGCTGTTAAAAAATCAGTCCCCACACGATTATGAAACGAAAAGAGTACTAATCGATGGGGAGAGGCCGTGACCCAAATATCGTCAAAAGTGATCATTGAGCTAAGTGAATTACTTATTCGGTTCCTCCGTAAACAACAGCCAGACTTCTTCAAAATAATTTGGCGGTGGCGGTGGGATTTGAACCCACGGTTGGTTACCCAACACACGCTTTCGAGACGTGCTCTTTAGGCCACTCAGACACGCCACCAGGGGTGAGGA
>JAYVUF010000238.1:0-2134 GCA_043788135.1 Actinomycetes bacterium | reverse complement strand
TTTTTTGCGTGTAAAAATGAAGAAGCGTACTCGTCAGGAAGACACTGTGTCTTTCAGGGGGGCCAAGTCAGGAGAAGGAAATGGCCAAAACACAAGTGTCCCATTTTCCTTTTCATTGGAAGAAAAGGAAAGAGCGCGTCTGAGGATTGAGAAGCATCGGGAAGCCATGAGTCGTTTGGTCATTGGCATGCGGACTTCCAAGCCCGGTAAATGCAGATGGCTTTCGAAAGAGGATCACATTTTGCCAGAGATTGTCAACATTGTGTACACCATCAACTTTCAGAGCGACGCGTTCAAGACGCCACTCGACATGATTCGGATGGTCCAATACCTGCCAAATTGCAAGTTTAGACCGCCGAGCTTCCCGGCAGCCACACTGAGAATCTGGCCAATCACAGCGCTCGTTTACCAGGAGGCGAATGCAGTCATTATCAAGACCACTTCACCTGGAGAGGCGCTTTACCAGAGCCACGTCTTGAGACAGCTGCTAGAACAGATTCCCTTTATCATGAAGGTTAGCGGAGATCCCGACGATAAGCTCTTTTGCGGTACGCTCGAAGGACGCTTGGGATTCAACCGGTAAATCCCTCCCCTCGACTTTTTTCCAAACCTCCTCTTCCTTACCTAACACTCGAACGGGAACTTTTTTTCTTCTTTAAACCAAAAGCGGTAAAATCGATAACATTGTTGGGTCGGGTATGCTTTACCAAGACGGGGTGCATCTGGCCAATCTACTTCACGCCGAGGATGCCAATGTCGATTTTGATCCCGGTGCTTTTCCAAATGCCATTTACAGAAACACGCTGCCAGACGGGACAGTTTTTTGCAGTAACATTGCAAGTACGCAAAAGGTGGTTACCATGGGAGTCAAGAGTCCTCGCGCACTTTACAAGGCCTACAAAATGACCTCTGCCGTTGTCAACGATTTTGAAGGTTTTTAAAAACTTGCGCGGAAAGAGGGCCCCTTCTTGAGCAAACCACTCACATTATTTTTTTAAAAAGACCCAGACGTTCCAAAAGATCCAATCAGTCGTCGCAAGTACCGAATCAATCAGTTGCACGCCCGGAACGAGCTACTCATTCTGGACAAGACGCACGAGGATCAACAGCAATTATTTGATCCGACTCAGATTGAGCGCATGGATATTAGAACGAGAAACGCAAACGCCGATCAAGACGAAGAAGAGGGCGAAGAACAGGAGGATCTACTGACGGCGTTTGACAGACATCTCAGAACAGTCAACCGACTTTTTGACGAGCGTCGTCAGAAACAACAAGAACAGAACTCGCTGGGCCTAGCAACAACGACGACAACAGTGCATTCAACTCCTCCTCTTCTTGGCGCTGTTCAAAAGCCGCAAGGATTACGGTCTCTACTTGTCAGCGCCGTCAGAAAGGCACAGATTAACAATGTCAAGCACATGCTGACCGACTCTTCTCCCGAGATGATTACAGCTGTATGGGAAAGAGAGACAAAATCAAATGACGCGTCTGATGGCGGTAGCGGCGACAATGGAGACACGCTCTTTGACGAAATGGTCAAGAGCACATCTGAAAAACACAAGGAAATTATGCATCTACTCAAGGCGTACATGGCCAAACATCCACTTCACATTGTCATTGACCAATAAAAAAAAGTATATTTTTTTCGGCTGGTCAATAAAAAAAAGTATATTTTTTCGGCTGGTCAATAAAAAAAGTATATTTTTTTCGGCCGGTCAACAAAAATTGTATTTTTTTCTTGACCGATTTTTTTTCTTTTGGGATCACCCAACTTGGATGACCGCCGGACCCAACATGTCTCGACCAATCTTTCTAAATCCTTGGTCTGAGCAACTTTGGTTTTGAGGGTTTCAAAAAAATTTTTTTGGACGGGCCGTCTTGACCAAAACCGGATGTTTAAAAAGTGTGTCTGTCATTACACTTTTGATCATGGCCTCCAAAAAATTTTTTGGGGATCCTAGCCTCCAAAAAAATTTTTCGATATGGGGTGCAACTTGATTATAAGGACGGATTAGAAAAATTTTGGAATCATGGCCTCTAAAAAAATTTTTTTTGGAGGCCATGATTAAAAGTGTAATGACAGACACACTTTTTAAACATCCGGTTTTGGTCAAGACGGCCCGTCCAAAAA
>JAYVUF010000237.1:0-2645 GCA_043788135.1 Actinomycetes bacterium | reverse complement strand
CCAATGCCAAGTTGGGCGATAACCCCAGCGCGTTGAGCGATAAGCGGCTGCTCCATCTTCATCGCCTCCAGGACAACAATCAAATCTCCCACCTCGACTCGCTCTCCATTTGCCTTAACAATTTTCACAACCGTTCCCTGCATTGGACTCATTACGGAGTTCCCAGAACTCTTAGCAACGCTGTTACTTTTAATTCGATGCTTGGTTTCAGCCGAGGCCTGGGAGTGGAGAACTACTTCAAAGCGATGGCCATTTACCTCCGCGACAACTTTTTGAGAGGCAACCTTGGAAGCGCTCACTCCTTCCTTAAAGTTAAATGCCTCAATCTGATTATCAAATTCGTTTTCTATATAACTTGTGTAAACCTTAAATACTTCAGTGAAGTTGGGATCTTCCACGATTGCTCGGTGGAAAGGAAGTGCAGTGGCCAGACCTCCGATTTCAAATTCTCGCAGCGCTCTGCGCGCTCTTTCTATAGCTTCTTGCCGAGTTGCGCCGGTGACAATTAATTTCGCAAGTAACGAATCGAAATGTGATCCAACGGTATGACCGTGATCAAAACCAGCATCAAGGCGAACCCCTGGACCCGATGGAACTTCCCATTTTGTAATAGTGCCGAGAGAGGGCAAGAATCCATTTCCGGGATCTTCGCCATTAATTCGAAATTCAATGCTGTGGCCTCGAATAACAGGGTCGATTGGGCTGATTGCCTCCCCTGATGCGATCCGCAATTGTTCACGCACTAAATCCAGTCCAGTTACCTCTTCGCTGACAGGGTGTTCAACTTGCAAGCGAGTATTTACTTCCAGGAATGAGATGGTTCCATCTTTGCCCACTAAAAACTCACAGGTCCCAGCACCTACATAACCGACTTCTCGCATGATTGCTTTGGAGGAGGTGTAAAGCTCTTCTACCTGCGCATCGGTGAGAAATGGGGCAGGTGCTTCCTCCACCAACTTTTGGTGTCTACGTTGCAAGGAACAATCGCGAGTACTTACAACAACCGCGTTTCCATACATATCGACCAAGCATTGAGTTTCAACATGTCGCGGCTTATCTAAGTAGCGTTCCACAAAACACTCACCGCGACCAAAACCGGTAATGGCTTCGCGCACTGCAGAAGCAAAGAGTTCTGGAATCTCCTCTAGGGTGAAGGCAACTTTGAGCCCACGGCCCCCACCACCATGAGAGGCCTTAATAGCCACTGGCAAGCCGTATTCTTTTGCGAAGGCAATAACTTCGTCGGGAGAGTCAACGGGGTCGGCAGTTCCTGCGACCAGCGGTGCACCTACCTTAGAAGCAATTTTTCGGGCAGAAACTTTATCTCCAAGTTCACGAATCGCGGCTGGTGGAGGACCAATCCAGATCAATCCCGCTTCTATAACTCGTTCGGCAAAATTTGCATTCTCGGAGAGGAAACCATAGCCAGGGTGGACCGCATCAGCTCCAGAGCTTTTTGCGATCTCCAGAATTTTGGCTTGGTCAAGATATGTTTCGGCTGCTGAAAGACCATTGAGTGAGTACGCCTCATCCGCGGTTGCCACATGTAAAGAGTTACGATCTTCTTCAGAGAAAATTGCGATGCTCTTAACTCCATGATCACGGCAAGCGCGAGCAACTCGAACCGCGATTTCACCACGATTGGCAATGAGTACGGCAGATATTTTCTTCATAAATGTGGCCTCACCGGTGCGACTTCGGACCAATCCAGCCCTAAGTTCAAAGTAATCTTTCGAAGTGTAGGAAGAGATAAGCCCATGATTCCACTGGGGTCTCCTTCAATATGAGTAATAAAAGGTGCCGAGAGTCCATCCAAAGTAAATCCTCCAGCAACCTGAAGTGGTTCTCCAGAATCTACATAATTATTTATTTCTGTCTCTGACATTTTGGCAAAAAATACTTTGGAGGTTGATATATCTGAAACTTCGATTCCCTGATCGGTGTCAATGACGCTGTGACCTGTATGTAAGTATCCACTCTTACCGGCTAACAAATGGCAGCGCTCAATAGCTACCTCGCGAGTAAGCGGTTTACCAAAGTTCTCACCCTCAAATTCGAAAGTGGAATCACAACCAATGATGAGCGCGTTTTTTAAATCTTGATTATTTTTAAAGATGGTGTGAGCTTTAAGAATTGCAAGAGCGATTACAAGATCCGCAGACCTTAGCGCCAGTAATTCGGATGTCTCTTCATCTACTCCACTCACCAAGATTTGCGGGTAGATGCCGATAGATTCGAGAATTCGTTTTCTAGAGAGTGAAGCCGAAGCGAGAATTATTTGCTTACTCATGATGCCGTTGTTCCCCACTTGCGTGGTAGAGCCTTTTGAATTTTAAGACGAGCCCACGAACTGCGATATTTGGTTGGAGGGTTGGCATTTTTTTCAAACTCATCGATGGCACGAGAAAGGGCGAGGAGTTCTTCACGAGTGGGAGTGCCTGCGTGAATAGTAAATCCAAGTTTGCGAAATTCGCGTGGAAAACCGTTGTTATGTGGCATTAGAGCGGAATATTTCCATGTTTACGAGTTGGGAGGTCTACTCTTTTATTCGCTAAAGCCCGTAAGGCTTTGGTGATCTGACCTCGCGTTGCCTGCGGTTCAATGACTGCATCAATGTACCCTCGATCTGCCGCAATATATGGATT
>JAYVUF010000236.1:0-4651 GCA_043788135.1 Actinomycetes bacterium | reverse complement strand
GCATAGACAGATTGCCAGGGCAGAAAGTTGGAAGTTCGCTCCTCCCCTGAGGTACGTAGAAACAAATCCACATCACTCATTTCCGGGTTATACATAAACTTTTGTAGTACCTTTTCGGTAATAGATTCTGGATTGATGCGCTTTTCGCTTACCTCATGTGCAATAGATTTCACCGCATCAACAATCTCAGTTCGCCCTCCGTAATTGACGCACATGTTCAGGGTCAAAACTTTATTTTTCTTGGTGAGCTCCTCAGCTGCTTGTAACTCTGAAATCACTGATTTCCAAAGCCGGCCGGGTTTTCCAACCCAACGAATGCGAACACCAAGCGCATTCATCTCATCACGCCGGCGGCGCAATACATCACGGTTGAATCCCATGAGAAATTTAACTTCCTCTGGAGTGCGCCGCCAGTTCTCGGTGGAAAATGCATATGCGCTGAGCTCTTTTACCCCGATTGCTACTGCGCCATGCACCACATCAAGTAGCGCAGCCTCCCCAGCTTCATGACCAGCGGTCCGGGGCAGCCCACGTTTCTTTGCCCAACGACCGTTACCATCCATCACGATCGCTACGTGGTGTGGAACCTTGGCCAGCTTTGGCGGTTTCGGAGTATTCACCGTCAGATTCTCTCTACTAATGGCAGGCTGCGCAGACCACGCTCTAAATGCCATTGCAAATAGGCCGCTATCAGCCCCGATGCTTCACGGCGATAGCGCTGTTCACTCGCGCTAGCCAAATCCCAATCACCACTGAGCAATTGCTGCATGAGTTCCAAAGTCTCGGGATGCGGGGTAGGCGCGGCGCTCGGTTTACAATTTGAGCAGACGCTTCCACCGCCCACTAGAGAAAAATACTTATGGGGACCTGGCGCACTGCAGCGCGAACAATTACTCAGAGATGGGGCGTAACCAGCGACGGCAAGTGAACGTAACAGGAATGCATCCAGAATAAGAGAAGGATCGTAAGTCTCATGAGCAAGTGCTTTGAGGGCACCTACAAGTAATAAATATTGTTGTAGAGCCGGCTCATGTTCATGCGAAACGAACCGTTCGGCCGCTTCTAAAATGGCGGAGGCGACTGTCCAACGCTGATAATCGAGCGACAAGGTGTCACCATAATTTTCGATTCCGACCGCCTGAGTTACGGTGTCCAGCGTTCTACCTGAATAGAGTTGTAGATCAACATGGGATGCTGGCTCCAGGCGAGCGCCCCACCTGGATTTGGTTCGGCGCACACCTTTGGCTACCGCTCTTATCCGTCCGTGCTCACGGGTAAAGAGCGTGATGATGCGGTCGGCTTCGCCCAATTTTTGGGTGCGAAGCACAATGGCTTGATCACGATAGACCGACACGGGGCCACCGTATCGCGCCTTACTGCCTTAAACCGCGATTTAAAGCCGATACGACTGCTCTCAGGGCTGCGGTCGTGGTGCTGGGGTCAATCCCGACTCCCCAGAAGGTGCGCCCCCCGACTTCGCACTCCAGATAGGCGGCCGCGCTAGCGTCACCGCCTGCAGAAAGCGCATGCTCGTAATAATCCAGTACTCGGACTCCAGCCCCTCCTACGTAATCGTTCAAGATATTAACGAAGGCTGCGATCGGTCCGTTCCCCTCACCGCTTAAAGTGTGGGTAGTGCCTTTATCGGAGATATCAATGGTGAGTTTTACATCTTCATCCATATGGCTGCTCTGCGAGAGTCCTACCAATTTAAATCGACCCCATTGATTATCGTCAGCTGGCAGATACTCATCTTCAAAAATCTTCCAGAGTTGCGCCGGAGTGACTTCGCCACCTTCAGCATCGGTCTTAGATTGAACTACTTGTGAGAATTCAATTTGCAAGCGACGAGGCAGATCAAGTTGATGCTCATTCTTCATTAAGTAGGCGACTCCGCCTTTGCCGGATTGCGAATTCACTCGAATCACAGCTTCATAAGATCGACCAATATCTTTCGGATCAATCGGTAGGTATGGAACTGCCCAGGTGTGTTGGTCAACATGGCGACCAGCAGCTTCTGCATCGCGTTGCATATGTTCCAAACCTTTTTTAATTGCATCTTGGTGGGAGCCAGAAAAGGCGGTAAAAACTAAATCGCCACCGTAAGGATGTCGCTCTGGAACGCGCAATTGATTGCAGTATTCAACGGTGCGCCGGATCTCATCGATATCGGAAAAATTAATATGCGGATCAATTCCGTGGCTGAATAAATTAAGTCCAAGTGTCACGAGGCAGACATTGCCAGTTCGCTCTCCGTTGCCGAACAAGGTACCTTCGATGCGATCCGCACCGGCCAGGTAGGCCAATTCGGCAGCGGCAACTCCAGTTCCGCGATCGTTATGTGGGTGAAGTGAAAGTACCACTGAATCGCGGTACTTAAGATTGCGATGCATCCATTCGATGGAATCTGCATACACGTTTGGCGAAGCCATCTCCACCGTTGCTGGCAGATTAATTATGGTCTTATGCTCAGGGGTCGGCTTCCAAATGTCGTTGACCGCATCGCAGACCTCTTTTGCGTACTCGAGTTCTGTGCCGGTGTATGACTCTGGGCTGTACTCAAAGAAAACTGTGGTCCCCGGAACTGTAACTATCAGATCTTGGCAGATCTGCGCGCCATCAGTTGCGATTTTCTTAATTCCCTCTTTATCTTGCCCAAAGACAACTCGGCGTTGCAACGTTGATGTTGAGTTATACAAGTGAACTACCGCTTGTTTGGCACCTTTAATAGATTCAAATGTGCGCTCGATCAGGGGCTTGCGAGCTTGAGTTAATACTTGAATGACGACATCATCTGGAATCAAATTTTCGTCAATAATTTTTCTTACGAAATCGAAATCGAGTTGGGATGCACTGGGAAAGCCAACCTCAATCTCCTTGTAACCCATCTTGACCAATAAATTGAACATGGTGAGCTTGCGATGCGGATCCATGGGATCGATAAGTGCTTGATTGCCATCTCGAAGATCGACTGAGCACCACTGGGGCGCTTTGACAATACGCTGGGATGGCCAAGTTCGGTCTGCTAAATCGATGGGAATGAATGGCGCATAGCGATGAACCGGCATGGACGAGGGTTGTTGGGATGGAAATTTCATTCACTTACTCCTTATTTTCGCGGGATATTGTCAATAACCGGCAAGACAAATACCCCGCGAGCGAGGTGACCGGTTAGATGGCCCCGCTGCGGCAGCGAAGGAGGAGGCTGCGTAAGTTCATGACGTTAGATTACTAGAGCCCGTGAGCGGCAGCAACAGCTGCATATCTGATCTGCCCGTCATGCACATTTAATCCTGATCCCAGCGCAGTATCGTTAGAAACGGCCTGCTCCCAGCCCAGATCGGCAAGAGCGAGCGCATATTTAATAGTGGCATTCGAGAGCGCATAAGTGGAAGTTGCTGGCACGGCGCCCGGCATATTTGCAACGCAGTAATACAGCGAATTGTGAACTCTAAATGTGGGTTCAGCGTGCGTGGTCGCCCTTGATCCCTCAAAGCAGCCGCCCTGATCGATTGCAACATCGACCAGTACTGATCCAGGTTTCATTTTGGCAACTAATTCGTGGGTTACGAGCTTTGGGGCTTTGGCTCCAGGTACTAGCACCGCACCAACTACTAGATCAGCTGCCATGCATTGTTGTTCTATCTCATACTTGGAAGAGGCGAGAGTTTTTACCTGACCCCCAAAGACCTGATCGATTTCAGCCAACCGGACGAGATTGAGATCAAGAATGGTGACATCAGCGCGCATCCCATGAGCAATTGTTGCGGCGGCGACTCCGACGACTCCCCCACCTAAAATAACGACTTTGCCGGGACGAACTCCCGGTACACCCGTTAACAAAACACCTCTTCCGCCTTCGGGGCGTTGCAGCGCTGTGGCACCGACTTGGATCGACATCCGGCCAGCAACTTCTGACATAGGTGCCAATAACGGAAGATGATGGTTTAACTCAACAGTCTCGTAAGCGATTGCGGTTACCCCTTGGCTCATCAGCGCCAGAGTGAGTTCTCTGTCGGCGGCCAAGTGCAGGTAAGTGAAGAGGATCTGTCCCTTGCGCATTTTTGGGTATTCAGCCGCGATTGGCTCTTTCACTTTCATAATCATGTCAGCGCGCTGCCAGACCTCATCGGCTGTTTGAACGATCTGGGCTCCAGCCGCAACATAATCCTGATCGCTAATTGCAGATCCCTCCCCCGCACCACTCTCGATCAAAACGGTATGACGAGCGCTCAGCGCATGAGCCCCAGATGGGGTAAGAGCAACTCTGGATTCGTTATTTTTGATCTCCTTGGGCACGCCAATAATCATGAGCCTGATGGTACTCCGACCTAGTGCACCATTATCCAAATAGGGCGGCGCAGATTTTAGGGTGTAGTTCTGCCCGCATTTGAGTGAATGTTGAAGGAGGCCAACCTGCCGCAAAGGTGCGCCGCAGTAGTTTTGCCATCTGATACTTGGGGTTCTCATCCAGCGCCCTATCCAGCGCCCTTTGGGCTAGCGCACCATCTCCTCTTTCGTAGGACATTGTTGCGAAAATCACCGCGACAGGTGCGGCATATCCTGGTGGGGCAATGCGTAGTAACCAACGCCACATATCCCAAAGTTGTTCGCTGGTCTCCTGGGTGCTCATTCCCATCGCAAAGTCGCG
>JAYVUF010000235.1:0-2045 GCA_043788135.1 Actinomycetes bacterium | reverse complement strand
CGGTAGCCTTGGGGCGAGAAACAGGCTTAGAAACGGTTTCTGGGGCTGTAAGGACTGGCTTGGCCGCATCCCTCTCCCGATAGACCTCCACGATGAAGTCGTTGTACAGGTTCTCGGCCACCAGCTTGAGGAAATCCCGCATTCCAGCCTGATAGTCGCAGTTGTGGCACTTGTAGCGGAGACAGTCTTTCCACTGGTAGAGATAGCCCCGGGCCTTACGCTTGTTCTTCTTGGAGTCTCCACACACTGGGCAGGAGAAATTCCACAGGTAGTCGTCCTTGCGCTGGAAATTCCGCACATGGGGACTGAGCATACTGGCGTACTTGGATTCTAAGAAGAGCACACGGGCATTCTACCCGAAAAATCTCCATGGCGCAACTTTAGGAGTTTCACTCGGGCGCAGGGTCTTGGGTTGGACTGGTGCTTCCAACAGAACTGGTGGTACAGTGAGAATCAATTGCTGATCCTTAACTGACGCCACAGAACACCCACCGAGAAGAATGCACGCTGCGAGGATGACACTGGCTAGTCTCATTTGGTTAGCTCACTCTGTTTGATCTGGTAATCCCTCACAAGGCGCTGTAGGGCTACCAAGCGAAGTCTGTCTTCGGCACAGGAAGTGTAGTTCTCTGCGACAGTGACACCGTATTGGGACAGCTTGATTTCTGATGGACCTTCAGCATTGTCCACTTCATCATCGAGTTCCTTACCTAGTGCGGATCGGTCATGCAACACGACAAGACCATTGGGTACCGCCTTGTCCACCTGAACAGGGATATACTTGGTGATGATGCGAGGGGTCTTCTTCAGTCTGTCAATTTGGCCGGTGAGTGTGCTGACATCCAACACATACTGCGTTTCTATGCCATCAACGTCTCTCTGGTGAGCAAGCTGAAGATCGTTCACTTTGGCCTGCCACTCAAGCTGTTGCTGGGCAATTTCTCCCGCTACTAGATTGTAACCGTCACGGCGACCTTTGACGTAGAATCCACTAAGCAGTGTCAGAGACACTAACGCAATGGCGAGATACTTTGCGGCTGGCTTCGCTAGCCATTCAATCAGAAATGGTGGCATGATGTTCTCCACGAGTTACGATCTTCTTTTTCTTCTTGCGACCGAGACGAGGGTCAGTTCCGGCGACTCCCCCAGTAGCATTGCCGCCGAGAGAAAACCCACCGAGAGTTCCGCCAGTGGCGTTTCCTGTATCGGCCTCGCTGTTGACCGCCATGTCTTCCCCCAAGAACTTAGACACCAGCAGTTCATCTTCAACGAACACCGTGCCGTCAGCCAGTCGAGTCAGTACCTTTTCCAGCAACGCTGCGTCAACCGTCTGAGCATTTGTCGCTACAGACTCACGAACGAGTAGCATGGCGGCGGCGAGGTTTCTGATCTTCGACTCACCACTAGGCAATCGGTTGATGATCTTCTTGATGTTGAACACGAGGCGATGCAAATACGTGTAACTCTCTTTTTGTTGCTGAGAATTCAGGTGTGACACTGGTATGATATTTCTACCATGAGCATCAATGATTCCTAATCCGAATGCCTCAGTTTCAGTAAACGGCTTAACTAAAATTGAGAGAATGCGAAGAGCTATTGCATTATCAATTAGAACACTCACACCCGTGCTCCTTCTCTCTGTATCCATCGCATTTTTGCTGATGCCCGCATCTTTAGTTTGGTTTCTTCTGAGTGAGGAACCCTAATTCTCGTTTTTGCTGACTGTGCCATTTTCTTCCGAGTTTCCTCCGTTGGAGAAACCCCCTTATTGTGTGGTGTCTTACCCATACTAGCTAAGGACAGTTTCCTTTTGGTTTCTTCACTATGCGGATGACCGATATGGAGTTTACCCAAATTCATCAACCGAATCTTGATCCGATGCTCTTCCGACTTTGGTTTCCCACCTAATGCTTTGGCTATTTTTCTTTTGTGCTCGTCAGAAAATTTTCTACCCAGCATAAGAGCAGAATGATTTCTTCTCCACGCTTCGCTAACCACCCTCCCTCGTTGTCCCTCACCACCATCGGTCATGTTCCTAAGACAGC
>JAYVUF010000234.1:0-2102 GCA_043788135.1 Actinomycetes bacterium | reverse complement strand
GAAGTTGTCGCTTTGCCAACGCATCAAAATCCCGCCGTACAGTAGCCATAGAAACATGCAGAGCATCTGCCATCTCGTCGACCTCGACACTTCCGCGCTCGACCAAGATCTCGAGAATTGAATTAAGGCGCTGTTGCCGACTCACCTCACGCTCCCTTCGGTTAATTCTCCAAGAAGCCACTTTTCGATTGTGGCTGGAAAGCTGGCAAAAAAACCGGAAAGAATCCAAATAGACAAAGCCATGCTGAAGGCGGAGGAGTTCAAAATTTTAGCCAGGTAGGAGTGCATCAACTTAAAGTGAACGATCTCACGGAAAATTCCAACTACCAGTGCAGTTGGTGAAAACATTTTAGTAACTAGTACCAGTAATGCGGTGCGGCCGCGGAATCTCTTTAAGGACATAAATAAGGGTGCTCCAACTCCAACTACTAGGTAAATATGTGGCGGGTATGGCTGTTATTTAAGTTTTTGGCTTTAATGCCGTGAGAATGATTTAAATGTAAGGAGCAAGAAAAATGCGAGCCAAAATGGTGGTTCTTTCAGCGAAAAACCATGCCCTTGATCCGTGGGATTACTTCACCGCCTTTTGGTAGTTAAGTCAAGAATCTGCATGTAACTGTTCGATAACATTCATATTAAATCAAAAATATGCAGATTTTCTTGACTTTTCTTAGTTAAAGGCCGTACCGTCGCATCCATGACTGATTCCAGCAGCTTTTCCACCTATGCAGACGCGGAGATCGCTTCACAACCGGCCATTTGGCGCCGAGTCGCCGGGTACGCCCCATCCATCACTGGGTTTTTGCCAGCCAAAGGGGAAAAGGTGGCAGTTGTTGGTTGTGGCAGTTCATGGTTTATGTCAATGTGCTTTGGTGCCTTGCGCGAAGCTGCCGGGCATGGTGAAACCGATGTTTATGTTGCCTCGGAGTTCAACTACAGCCGAAAGTATGATCGAATTGTGGCGATCTCTCGCTCGGGGACTACTTCCGAAGTGGTAGATCTTTTAGAAAAGGCAAGTACCCCATCAGTCGTTCTTACCGCGGTTCCCGGCTCTGAGGTAACTCAAAAAGCATCTCAATCAATTGTCATGGATTTTGCTGATGAGCATTCGGTGTTGCAAACCCGATGGGCGACTGCTGCTCTAGGTTTACTTCGAACCACGCTGGGAACTGATTTGGCCGCGCTCGCTACTGAGGCAGAGATTGCGCTTGCTAGTGATCTAGGAGAGCTAATTAATGTCGAACAAATCGCCTTCTTGGGTCGAGGTTGGAGTATTGGCTTGGCTCATGAGGCCGCCCTCAAGAGCCGCGAATCCTCTCAGTTTTGGGCGGAGGCATATCCAGCGCTGGATTATCGTCATGGCCCAATTTCGATTGCCCAAAAAGGGAGAGCCGTGTGGGCATTTGGCCAGATCCCCGCTGATTTGGTTGCTGATATCCAAGCTACTGGTGCGTTGTTTGAAAGCAGCACATTAGATCCGATGGCGCACTTGATTCGCGCCCAACGAACCGCGATCGCGATCGCGAAAAAGCGGGGTATGGACCCAGACCATCCTCGCAATCTCTCGCGTTCTGTCGTCCTTTCCTAATTTCATTTAAAGTAGACCGATGAAGTTCTTGGTGGCAGTAGATGTCGGGGGAACATTTATCAAAGCCGCTTTATTGAACTCGGACTTTGAAATTCTTGAGAATACTTCTTGTCCCACTCCGCCCCAGGATCCCTCCGGTAGCGAAACGGTTTCCACAATTTCAGAAATCGTCACAAGATTTGCCACCCGCCATAAGATCGATGCTGTCGGCCTGGTTGTTCCTGGTGCCCTGGATGAAGTAAAAGGCAGTTCACGATGGAGCGGGAATTTGGGTTGGCGAGATTTGCCGATTAGAGATTTACTTTCTCAAAAATTACAACTACCGGTTGCTTTCGGCCATGATGTCAGAGCCGGCGCACTAGCGGAACTTCGAATGGGGGCGGCTGTTGGTTACGCCAACTCCATCTTTATCCCAATCGGAACCGGTATTGCTGCTGCGCTTGTAATAGATGGTGCGATCAGATCTTCCGATGGCTACGCGGGCGAAGTCGGGCACCTAAAAGTGTCCTCCCAG
>JAYVUF010000233.1:0-2263 GCA_043788135.1 Actinomycetes bacterium | reverse complement strand
AGCCTACTTTTCACTAGCACCTAAGAATCAATTTTCCTAGGTAGAGGCTTTAAGGGTACCGTTATCCCCTAAACAAAATACCTTCATAACGAAAGAGTGGGCTCGGGCTTTGGCCTAGCATCCCATTTGACGCGCAACTTAAGGAGCAAGAGATGTCTAACCCAGAAAATCTCAGTGCGGCTTCGGCCCTCATCGGGGATCCAGCAAAATTTGGACGAGTCGGTGACGATGGGACAGTTTTTGTCACCACTCCTGAAGGTGAACGTGCGGTCGGCTCATACCCTGGCAAGAGCGCTGACGAGGCGCTGGCCTATTTTGTTCGCAAATTTGAATTCCTCGCCTCCGAGGTTGCGCTCCTTGCGGCCAGAATAAAAAGTGGGGCCTTGGTGCCCAGCGATGCTCATTTGGCTGTATCTAAACTTAGGGATCAAGTCACCCAACTCAACGGAGTCGGTGACTTGGTAACTCTTGCTAAATCTGTGGAGCAGATACCTTCTCTCATCGAAGGTCATAAGGAAGCTTACGAGGCCAAAAAAGCGGCAGAAAACTCCGCCAAAGAAGCAAAACGTCTGGAAGCCACTGCAGTTAAAGAGAAACTTGTCGTAGAAGCTGAGTCGCTCGCTCTCTCAGAGAGTTGGAAGGGCACCGGTGATCGCTTGAAAATTCTTTTGGATGAATGGAAAGTGGCTCCGCGCTTAGACAAAAAAACTGATGCAGATTTATGGAAACGTTTTTCTAGCGCCCGTAACAAATTTGATAAGCGCAGGCGTACTCATTTCGCGCAATTAGAAAATCAGAGTGCATTAGTTTTGCAATCTAAAAGTGTCATTATCGAAGAAGCGAAGAAGTTGGTTGAATCGAAAGATTGGCTAGCTACAGCAAACCGATTCAAAGAATTGATGGATGCATGGAAAGCCGCCGGACGTGGAAAGAAGAATGTCGATACTCGCTTGTGGGATGAGTTCAAAACGGCACAAGATTCTTTCTTTGCAGCTAAAAAAGCTGATTTAGAGAAGCGCCAGGGAACGATGGCGCAAAATCTGGCCAAACGAGAAGAGTTAATTTCACAATTTGAAGCGCTCTTGCCGGCCAAGGATGTTAAAGCTGCAAAAAACAAATTCCATGATCTCCATGAAAAATGGGATCGCATTGGCATGACTGAACGTAGTAAGCGAAGCGCTCTAGAAACGCGCCTTGAAAAAGTACAAGGAGAAATTGACTCGCTTCACGAAGAGGTAGCGCGTCGCAGCGATCCAACTGCCATTGCCCACGCCAACACCGTTGTGCAGGGACTTCTAGATGCGATAGCGAACTATGAGAAACTAGCGGCAAAGGCGGAGGCCTCAGGTCAGATTCAGAAGGCTCAAGTTGCCCGAGAATCAGCAGCAGCCCGAAAGGTGTGGTTGGCCGAGGCCGAAAAAGGCCTCGCTGATTTTAAGCGTTAAAAAATTCTTTAATCAGCTCAATTGTTGGTGACGCGATAGACGTCATAGACACCAGGAACGCTACGGACAGCAGATAAAACTGTGTCTAGGTGCAGAGCATCTGCCATCTCAAAGGTAAAGCGCGATAAGGCGATTCGATCTTTACTTGTGCTCACGGCTGCGTTGAGAATATTTACATGTTGATCGGCGAGCGTTCTGGTGATATCTGAGAGCAGGCCAGCGCGATCTAGCGCTTCAACTTGAATATTCACGAGGAAGAGCGCTCGCGCCGCATTGTTCCATTTCACTTCAACGATGCGATCGCCTTGATGCTCACGCAAGTCATTTACATTTATGCAGTCAATTCGATGAACGCTTACCCCGCTACCCTTCGTGACAAAGCCTGTAATTTCATCACCTGGAACCGGAGTGCAGCACCGGGCAAGTTTTACTAATAAATCACCGGCTCCTTGCACATCTACACCTGAAGAATTTCTCTTTGTGGCGGAAGGTCTATGAAAGAGATGATCAATACTCTCCTCTGCTTCTCCCTCCTCATTACCGAGTTGGTGAGCTAATTTTTCGATAACCGATGCGGCTGAAATATGACCGTTACCAACCGAGGCATAGAGCGCCTCTATATCTGGAAAATGTAGTTCATGAGCCAATTCTAAGATCGCCTGACCTGCCAAAATTTTCTGCAACGGCATTCCCGCCTTTCGCATCTGGCGAGCAATTGATTCTTGACCTGCCTCTATCGCCTCTTCCCGCCGCTCTTTGGAGAACCAAGCTTTTATCTTGGAACGAGCTCGCGGTGATTTAACAAAATTGAGCCAATC
>JAYVUF010000232.1:0-6543 GCA_043788135.1 Actinomycetes bacterium | reverse complement strand
CGAACATCGCGCACAGATTGCTGGAATATTTTCCAGCCACGGAATGAAAGTTGTTGATTTAGACGCTATCGATCTTTGGGAGTTCGCTGATTTTGAAGCCGTTGGAGATTAATTTCTCATCCCTATTTCGAAGCGGGTATTTTTGTGAACGGTCCCCAGCTCAAAACCAGGGAAGGTTGGACTCGTCAAAAAATTGTATACAAATAAGTATGCGAACCTCTTGAATTTCTGAGAATTACCTCTACCCTTCATTTACGACCGATTCCGGCGGGATGGCGAGCGTATTCGTCGACTTGTTGTAGGAATCACCCGAAGGTCGCCGACACGAGAGGATCGTTCTTTATGTCCCAAACTGAAAGTAAGCATGGAACCGGCGATAACCAGTTAAAGAGCAACACTCTAGGATTGCCTAGCGCCATGGCGATGTCCCTCGCCTTTATCTCCCCGACTATCGGCGTCATATTCATATCCGCCCTCATCGCCACCAAGGCCGGAGTCTCCTCCCCATTCATCTTCTTGCTTGGAACAGCAGGAATTGCCCTAATGGCCTCCACATTGGCCCAATTCTCCCGCCGGGTCACTTCAGCGGGAACTTTTTATAAGTTCATAACGCTTTCGATGGGCAAGACCACCGGATTCGTCGTAGCGCTCCTACTTTTGTTCGCATATTCGCTGCAGAGTCCACTGAATTCCAACCTCTTCGGTGGTTTCGTTCAGCAAACGCTCAAAGCGGACTTCAATGTGAATATCCCTTGGTGGCTACTCATGGTCATTGTCGTTCTCTTCGTAGGAGTTTTGGCCTGGTATTCAGTACACACCTCAATGCGCTTTGACATTGCATTCCTGATTGCCGAAGTAAGCGTTGCAGCGGTTTTATTAATTCTTATCGTCTTCAAAGGTGGAGATTCGGGTCAAGTTCCTGCCGCATTCACACCAACGCATTCAGCCAGCGGTTACGGTGGGCTAGGTCAAGCATTCGTTTTCATCGTTCTTACCTTTTTCGGTTTCGAATCTTGCACCACTGTTGGTGAAGAGACCAAGAATTCTCGAAGAAATCTACCAATTGCTCTGATCGGTTCGGTCGTACTCACAGGACTTTGGTTCACCTTTGCTATGTACTCGGAAATTGTTGGCTACGGAGCCAAGCACATCGATAAGTTGGCATCAGCTTCGGCGCCGTTGCATGATCTGGCAGTTCGCTATATTGGAACTGGTTATGCGAATGTCGTAGATTTAGCAGCAATTTCAGCAATCATCGCTGTTCTTCTTGCTATTCACACGGCTAATTTCCGAGTTATTTATTCACTTGGACGAGATGGCCTTTTGCCCGCAGCTATGGGTAAAACACATCCGAAACACAAGACTCCGCATAATGCGATCATTGCTTATTCTATAGGTACTTTGGTTGTTGGATTAATTGCGGGCCATGTCTGGGGCCCACTGCCAGCTTTCGGAAATCTAGGATACCTATCTTCTCTGGGAATCCTACCGATTTTCATTTTGACGAATTTTGGCCTTACCAAGTTCATGCGGAGTAGATATCCAAGTGAATTCAATATTTGGCTTCACGGCATTTTTCCAGCGCTATCTAGTGTCACTTTCGTGGCAGCGATCTGGCTAAATATTCATCCTTGGCCTAAAGCTCCACTTAACTACATGCCAGGGATAATCATTCTTGTAGTGATTATTGGAGTATTTATTGCTCAATATCTCAAGAAAAAGAATTCCCCGATCTTGGATAAAATAGGAGATGTGCTCTTTGTTCAACAGCATGAAATTCAATAGCAACTAAAACTAAAAAAACTTAATCGCTATTGTTCTAAGGCAATGGGCTTGGATTCAGCCGGAATCTATTAGGAAGATTTTGGCTGAATCCAACAATTAACTACTCAAAAAGGAATTTAAGAATGAATAGATTGGCTGGCAAGTCAGCGATTGTCACCGGCGGAGCGTCGGGGATCGGAAAGGCAATCGCCCAACTTTTCTTGGAAAACGGCGCAGATGTATTAGTCGTTGATATTTCTAATGTGGAGCAGACTCAAGCGGAACTTTCGCCATTTGGAAATGTTCGCACCATGAAGGCGGATGTTCGATCCATGAGCGAAGCCCAATTAGCTATTCAGAAGGCAGTTTTAGAATTTGGAAAATTAGATGTTCTGGTCTGCAATGCGGGAATTACTAGTGTTATGCCGATAGAGCAACTAGAAGAAGAAGAGTGGGATCGCGTTCTCGATACCAACCTCAAAGGTATGTACACCATGATTAAGTCAGCCATTCCAGAGATGAAGAAGAACAAAAACTCTTCAATCATTACTTTGGGTTCGGAAATGGGTTTAGTGGCTGTCCCTGAGTCACCCGTTTATAACGCCAGCAAAGGCGCAGTACACATGTTAACTAAATCACTCGCACTAGATCTGATTCGCTATGGGATTCGCGTGAATTCACTTGCTCCTGGCATTACTCGTACCCCGCTCCTTCAGGCAGAGGTTGATAACAGCAACGATCCTGCAAAGATTGCAGCACTTCAGGCCGCCTGGGCTCCCATCTTACGTATTGCGGACGCTCGCGAGATTGCACAAGGAGCGGTCTTCTTGGCTTCTGACGAGAGTTCTTTTGCGGTCGGCAGTATCTTGGTACTTGATGGTGGATTTACCGCCCAATAAAGCGCACTGAGTCCTAATAAATAAGCCCGTAATTTTGAGATTTTTAATGTTTAAGTGTTAAGAGAGAGAGTTGCGATGTTACCCGAAGTTAAAAGTTATATCGATGGTCAGTACGTTGACGGTACAGGGGCAATAGAACTATTTGACCCGTCTACAGGTGAGGTGCTGGCAGTTAGCAATGACGCCACCCCTGATTTAGTTCACTTAGCTGTAACTTCGGCAACAAAAGTTCAAAAATCTTGGCGAAAAATTGCAGTTCACGATCGTGCCGTTATTCTGCGCAAGATTTCTACTCTCATGCTCGAAAATCAAAGATCATTAGGTGAGTTGGAATCCCGGCAAACTGGCAAGCCCTTAGCCCAAGGACTGCGTGATGTGGAACTGGCAGCACGCTACTTTGATTTTTATGCGTCAGCTATCGAGAGTCTTCACGGTTCTACGATTCCACTTGATGAAAAGCATTTGATTTTCACAACCTGGCAACCTCATGGAGTTACTGGCCACATAATTCCTTGGAATTACCCATTACAAATCTTGGCTCGCTCGGTCGCTCCGTCACTGGCAATGGGTAATACCTGTGTACTTAAGCCGGCAGAACAGACCCCGTTAACCGCACTCAAAGTCGCAGAATTGGCAATCGAAGCTGGGCTTCCAGTTGGAGCATTCAATGTTCTTGTTGGTCTCGGTGAAACCGCGGGTTCAGCTCTCACCGCTCATCCGGGAATTAAACATATTTCTTTTACGGGCTCGGTAGAAGTTGGCCAGATTATTTCCCATGCAGCGGCGGACAATCTCATTCCAGTGACAATGGAACTTGGAGGAAAATCCCCTAATGTTCTATTTGCTGATGCCAATTTGGAGAAGGCGATACCTGTAATTGCGAACTCTATTTTGCAAAATGCTGGTCAAACATGTTCTGCTGGATCTCGCTTGATTGTGGAAGAGAGCGTTCACGATGAAGTGGTGTCTCGCTTGGCGGAGTTCTTCGCAAAGATCACCATTGGACCTGCCCTTGGTGATCCGAAGTTGGGTCCGCTGATCTCGGAGGAGCAACGCGATCGAGTGCTTGGGTACATCGGTCGCGTTTCCGGGAATGAAAAAATCGTTTATGGCGGAAAGGCGCTAAACGGTGGGGATTTCGGACAGGGCTATTTTGTTCAACCCACGATAATCGACCACGTTGATCCACGAGGAGTGCTGGGCCAAGAAGAGATCTTTGGACCAGTTCTAGCCGTTTATACATTTAAGACCATTGATGAAGCTGTGGACTTGGCGAATTGCACTGAATTTGGTTTGGTTGCTGGTGTATGGACTCAAGACATTAGCAAGGCTCACTACATGTTAAAGGAAATTATTTCGGGGCAAATCTTTGTGAACACTTACGGAGCATCGGGAGGAGTGGAATTGCCATTTGGCGGTTTCAAGAAGTCTGGTTATGGGCGTGAAAAAGGATTTGAAGGGTTGAAAGGATTTGGTCAGATAAAAACAGGAATCATTTCCATATGATTCGTATTGATCAGGAAAACATCCCCATCCCGCTAGAAAGTGGCACCCAGTTTCCTATCGACCTTTATGACCCCCATCTAGACACGCCTGCCGTATTGGTCGATCTAGATTTGGTTGATATGAATTTGAGCGGCATGGCCGAATATGCTCAATCCAACGGTCTGCAATTACGCCCACATATAAAATCCCACAAAAGTTTGTATATGGCTGCTAAGCAAATTAGTTTTGGCGCCACCGGTTTATGTGTTTCTACGGCTTCTGAAGCCGAAGTTATGTCATATCTCAATGTAGATTTGATGTTGGCGTACCCATTGGTTGGTTCGGCAAAATTTAGAAGGGTTTTGCCGTTACTCCGCAATAGGAAATTGAGCCTGGTTGTGGATGACGAGCAAACCCTCGATACTTATATAGATTTTGCTCGGTTCAACGATTTAACCATTCCAGTTTATGTCGAAGTCGATACCGGCATGAATCGTTCGGGGGCGTTGCCAAATGAGGCAATGACGCTATCCAAGAAAATTCTGTTGGATCCAAATCTGGAATTTAAAGGGATTATGACCCATGCTGGGCATGCTCACAATCCTGCTGATGAGACTGGAATTGCTGAAGTAGCCCGAATCGAAGCCGCCATAATGGGTGATCTGCGATCCGAAATCGAAAAACTAGGTGCCACCGACTTTGAAGTTTCGGCTGGATCTACTCTTACTTCTCGCTACCTAAAATCCTCTGATGGAATAACTGAGATAAGACCTGGCACCTATATTTATAACGATCTGCGCACCATGGAGCGCTGGGCTTGCTCACGTGATCAAATAGCGGCGTACATGCTAACTACTATTTCTAGCGCCCGCGGGAATCGAATTACCGTGGATGCTGGAAGTAAGACGCTGACGACCTCGAAAATTCCAACCTATAAATTCGGTCAATTCCAAGACGACGAAGGTGCGATTATTAATCGACTTTCAGAGGAACATGGCGTGATTGATCTTCCAGACGTCCACCATAAATATTCAATTGGGGATCGAGTAACGATTCTTCCTATTCATATCTGTGTCTGGATGGATCTGCAGAAGGAGATCTACGCAGTTCGCGGCAATCAAATTGTTGAGAGAATTTCCAACGAAGCAATGCGTCATAGTCTTTAACAGGGGAGTCAAAATGGAACATATAACCACCGACAAGCTGCCTGGCCGTGGAGGACCCTACTCACATGCGGTACGAGTTGGAGACGTACTCTTCCTATCTGGTCAGCGCCCTGTGAATCCAGTCGATGGATCCATGAGTGAAGACTTTCGTGAGCAGGCTAGGCAAGTTTTCACAAATATAGGCACCGTGCTTCAAGAGTGTGGCAGTGATTTTTCAAAAGTTGCCAAAGTAAATGTCTACTTAGCAGATATCAAGGAATTCGCCCCCCTCAATGAGATTTACTTAGAATTTTTCAAGGAGCCATTTCCCGCTCGGACCACGATTAGTTGTGTGCTGCGTGGCATCCTTATTGAGGTGGATGTTGTTGCAGGGGTTTAAGATTATCTTGTTAAGCCATGATGTAATTAGTTAGTAACGTTGGGGGGTATTGTGGCAAACCGCTTCGCCTTCGCCAAGCACGAAGACTCCAAGGGCGACCTCACTATTTATGAGAAAATTCGTGGCGATATTATTTCAGGCAAGATTCGTCCTAACGCGAGGCTAATTGAGGCCGAACTCGCTAATTATTACGAAGTGAGCCGAACTCCCGTACGAGAAGCTCTGCAAAGACTTTATGAAAATAAGTTGATCGTGCGTATCAAGAGCGGATGGATTGCGCGGGAGTATTCCCTTGAAGATATAAAAGAGATCTACGAAGTTCGAGCCGCACTGGAAGGTTTTGCCGCCCGTCTAGCCGCCGAGCGCGCCACTGATGAAGAGTTAGAGGCAATTCACCGAAATCATCTTGATTACATTGAGTTTGTCTCAAACGATGCGATCGATCCTCAAATCGTTCACAACGATGTCTTTCATGAGTTAGTTATTAAGGCTGCCCGAAATCAGCACTTGGCTGATCAGATCAAAGCAGTTTCGGGATATCACTTCATTCACAGAATGTCGCCAGTTCTTGGCGCCGAGGATGTTCGCACCTCGATTTCGGGCCACCATGAATTAGTAGATGCTCTCATGAAGAGAGATCCCGAGGAGGCCGCCGCAGCCGCAGTGAGAGGTGTCTTGGGAGGCATGGAGAAGGTTCTGAAACGACTGGTTTCGGTTGGTATCCATAGAATTTCTTAAGAGACACTGCCTCTTGATTGTGTGAGAGAATTGAGCGTTGTCTACAGGGTCGGTGTAACTCCGAACCGGCGGTTAAAGTCCGCGACCCGATCACATCCAGTGATCGGTGGAA
>JAYVUF010000231.1:0-3395 GCA_043788135.1 Actinomycetes bacterium | reverse complement strand
GTGGATGAAATTGATGCGGTCGGTCGCCAACGTGGTGCGGGACTTGGTGGGGGAAATGATGAGAGAGAACAAACTCTCAACCAGTTGCTCGTTGAGATGGATGGCTTTGAGGCTAATACGCAAGTAATTTTAATTGCAGCAACAAACCGTCCGGATGTACTTGACCCAGCTATTTTACGGCCAGGTCGATTTGATCGACAGATTCCTGTTGATCGTCCCGACCTTCTCGGCCGCAAGGCAATCCTTGAAGTGCATGCTCAAGGCAAGCCGATTGCAAAGAGCGTGGATTTGGGTGAGATTGCAAAGCGCACTCCTGGATTTACCGGTGCAGATTTAGCTAATGTGCTCAATGAAGCCGCTCTACTAACCGCGCGTGAAAATGCCAAAGTCATCACAACGATGGCGCTAGATGAATCGATTGATCGGGTAATGGCAGGGCCACAACGAACAAGTCGCCTCATGACTGAGGAAGAGCGTCGCATTACTGCGTATCATGAAGGCGGACATGCTTTAGTAGCTCACGCTCTTCCACATACTGATCCTGTACATAAGATCACCATCATGCCTCGGGGTAGAGCACTGGGTTACACCATGGTGCTACCCGATGAAGATCGATACGCGATTACTCGCAATCAAATGCTCGACCAACTCTCCTACTCCCTTGGTGGTCGCGCGGCCGAAGAATTGATCTTCCATGATCCAACGACCGGCGCCTCTAATGACATCGAAAAAGCTTCGAATTTGGCTCGTGCCATGGTTACACAATATGGAATGACGGAGCGGATTGGCGCCATCAAATATGGCTCGGGAGATAGTGACCCATTCTTAGGTCGGGACTATGGTCATCAACGTGATTACTCGGAGGAGATCGCTGGCGCGATTGACGATGAGGTTCACAACCTCATCGAAAGTGCTCACCAAGAGGCCTTTAACATCTTGGTTCAAAATCGTGAGATCTTGGACGTACTCGTCGTAGAGCTGTTGGAGCGCGAGACCCTTCTCAAAGCAGATATCGAGCGCATCTTCTCTCAGGTCATTATGGTTGCGCCACGTCCGGCCTGGACCGGTTCACCAAATAGAACTCCATCCCAGATCCCACCAGTAGGACTCGTTGCTGCCAAGCCGCAAGTTGATCTTGAGGCGCAAAGTGAAAAACCAGTTCGTAAACCGCGTAAAAAGGTGCTTCCAGAAAAGCCTGAAGAGGCCTGATGAGCTCTGACATCGCTCCTATCTCAATGGGTCCTCATGATGGTCGAGCCCGTGCAGAATTTGATCAGGAGCGAGCCGAGAGAGCGGTAACTGAACTGCTTATTGCAATCGGCGAAGACCCATTGCGGGAGGGTTTGCGCGATACCCCCGCGAGGGTTGCAAGGGCCTTACACGAAAACTTTGAAGGGTTGTGGCAAAGTCCGGAAGAAATATTGACAACGACATTTGATATTGGACATAAAGAGTTAGTAATCGTCCGCGATATTGAAGTCTTCTCACATTGTGAACATCATCTCACTCCATTCCACGGCGTAGCCCATATTGGATATATCCCGGGGGAATCTGGCCGTATTACTGGAATTTCAAAATTGGCTCGCTTGGTTGATTTGTACGCCCGGCGTCCCCAAGTTCAAGAACGACTAACGACTCAGATCGCCGATGCGATGGTAGAAATTTTGAAGCCATCTGGAGTTATTGTCATTATTGATTGCGAACACTTATGTATGTCAATGCGCGGGGTGAGAAAATCGCAGGCGCGCACAACAACATCGGCAGTTCGTGGCCATCTACGCAATGCGGCCACTCGGGCTGAAGCGATGGCGTTAATAACAGCATCAGGTAACTAGTGGTTGCTCTGGAACAAACGCTTGTTATGGGCGTTTTAAATGTAACTCCAGACTCATTTGCAGATGGTGGAAGACATTATCGATATGAAAATGCGATTTCACATGCGCGAGAGATGATCATCGAAGGCGCAGATATCATTGATGTAGGTGGTGAATCCACTCGCCCTGGCTCCGCGCGTATCTCCTTCGAAGAGGAGCGTGAACGCGTAATACCCGTAATTCAGGAGCTTGGTAACTTGGCTTCTCAAATAAGCGTTGATACGACTCGCGCTGAAATAGCTAAGTTAGCGATAGCTGCTGGAGCCTCCATAGTGAATGACGTAAGTGGGGGATTGGCAGATCCAGAGATGGCGAGAGTTATCGCAAATAATCCCAACGTGCAATACATTGTTATGCATTGGCGCGGTGAATCTAAAGAGATGAGCGCGCGAGCGATGTACAAGGATGTTGTTAGTGAAGTACGCCAAGAACTAGAGGCGCGGGTCACTGATCTAATTTCCAAAGGTGTATTAGCAGAGCAGATAGTCCTAGATCCAGGTATCGGCTTTGCGAAGACGGGAGAACATAACTGGGAGTTGCTGCGGAACATAGATCGGTTTCAACTCTTGGGCTATCCACTTCTCATTGGAGTATCGCGCAAACGCTTCTTAGGTGATTTGATAGGAGCCATAAACCCTGATGATCGGGATTACGCCAGCGCTGCAATCACAGCAGAGATGGCCAGAAAGAGAGTGTGGGCGGTTCGGACGCATAGCGTGAAACCTCACGTAGATGCGATCAAGGTAGTGAGGGAGTTGTGGGGATGAGCGATTTCATTGAAATTCGCAGGATTGCAGGTTTCGGATATCACGGACTATTTGAAGATGAACGTCAGAATGGTCAGAGCTTTGAGGTAGATGTGAAGTTGGAATTAAAAAATAAGCGGGCCGGAAAATCTGACCTCATTGCTGATGCCGTTGATTATTCGGAAGTTATCAGAGTAGTTCATTTGTTGATAGTGGGAGAACCGGTAAATCTCATTGAACGTTTGGCGCAGATCATCGCTACCGTACTTCTGGATACTTTTCCAATTAAATCTGTAGAGGTAGTTCTCCATAAAGCTAATGCACCCGTTGGTATTCCAGTTGGGGATATTGCAATATGTATTAAGCGCACAAGATGAATATAGTCATCGCGCTTGGGTCCAATATTGGAGATACCAATTCACACCTTCATTATGCAATTGAACTCCTCGGGCAGAGTGTTGAGATCGTGGCGGTCTCTAGTTTCTATAAAACGGCGCCAATGGGTGGCCCTGTGCAAGATGATTACTTAAATGCTGTTTTGATTGCTAAGAGTGATATGGATCCTCTAGATCTCATAGTGCTCCTCCAAGAGATTGAAGCGCTGGCTGGCCGTACCCGAGAAGTTCAGTGGGGTCCCCGAACCCTAGATCTTGACCTGATTTCATGTGGTGAAGTGGTAATTCAAGAGCCCCATTTAGAAATTCCACACCCACGTGCTCATGAGCGAACTTTTGTCTTAGAACCATGGCTAGAGATTGATCCCGAAGCGCATTTG
>JAYVUF010000230.1:0-6626 GCA_043788135.1 Actinomycetes bacterium | reverse complement strand
AATCGTTCTTCCGGAAGGTCCGTGCGCACTTCGATAGTCGTTTCACCTAGCACCCCATGAGCCCGGCCAATTCGCCCGACCACGAGCAACATCGTTATCGAGCCTCGTCAGCCTCGATGAGATCTACTCGAACGGAGCGACCAGCTATTGCGCTGATAACCGTGCGAAGGGCGCGAGCGGTTCGACCATTACGGCCGATAACCTTGCCAATATCTTCGGGGTGCACGCGCACTTCCAAGGTTGTTCCACGACGATGATTTTTCTCTGTGATAACAACCTCTTCTGGATTATCAACAATTCCCTTTACGAGATGTTCCAGAGCTTCATCGATCATAGTTATTCAGCGCTCACTTCAGAATTAGCCTCTGTCGAACTCTCTACAACAGGAGTTGGAACTTCAATGATTTCTTCAGTGATTGGGACAGGGATTTCTTCAGTGACTGGGACAGGAGCGCTCTTAGCCGCCAACTTATCTACAGCCTTCTTCTTTGCCGTGGTTGCGCCATCTGCGGGCTCGTTCATCGCATCTTTAACTGCAGCCTCATAGGCGAGGCGCTTATCTGGCTTTGGTTCTGCATGACGAAGAGTTCCCTCTGTTCCAGGCAAGCCCTTGAACTTTTGCCAATCCCCTGTGACTTTCAAGATAGCCTCTACAGCTTCTGTAGGTTGTGCACCAACTCCGAGCCAGTAAGCAGCACGTTCACCGTTGACCTGGATAAATGATGGTTCTGCATTGGGGTTGTAACGACCAATCTCCTCGATAGCACGGCTATCGCGAGCGGTACGCGCATCAGCGATGACGATGCGGTAGTGAGGACTGCGGATCTTGCCAAAACGCATTAACTTAATTTTAACGGCCACGTCTGTGGTTACTCCTTGAATGATTCGGCTCGATCGCTACGCTGTCAGTGGGAGCGACAGGCAACCATCAATCCATAATGGATGGGTTGAAAAAATGCACATTCTGACAGGGGGTAGAGGGCCCCTACGCAGGGACCTAATCTTGCCACCTCTCGGGTAACTGGCCAAATTGGAGCCAATAAGGCTCTAACCCTGCTCGGCGGCTCTCTTGGCAGGATTACCGGATTTTGACTTCTTTTTAGGTGGAAGCGCTCTACCCATTTTCGCAGCGCCAGCCACGGCGGGCATCAGGGGCGCGCCAACTCCCCCACCCTTTTGCATCTGGCGCATCATCTTTTGAGCCCCAGTGAAACGATCTACCAGATTATTAACTTCTGAAACTGCCCGTCCACTTCCTCTGGCGATTCGAGCCCTCCGGGTTCCGTTGAGAATCTTCACATTTCCACGTTCAGCGGGTGTCATAGATTGAATAATTGCTTCCGTTCGAAGTAATTCTCCATCATCTAGGGCATCTAATTGCTTCTTCATCGCGCCGCTATTCATTCCGGGCAACATGCCGAGCATTTTGGTCATTGATCCCATCTTCTTTATGGCTTGCAATTGGGCCAAAAAATCAGTGAGAGTGAAGTCATCTCCACTTGCAAATTTCTCTTCAAATTTCTTGGTCAGCTCCGGATCTAAAGCAGCCTTAGCTTGTTCGGCGAGCGTTGCAACATCGCCGCGACCCAAGATTCGAGAAGCCATCCGGTCGGGATGAAAAAGTTCAAAGTCCGCCGCCCTCTCTCCTGTGGCCGCAAACATAATAGGACGGCCGGTTAACGAAACGATAGATAACGCCGCACCGCCTCGAGCATCACCGTCGAGTTTTGTTAGAACGACTCCATCGAAGCCGACTCCCGCCAAGAAGCTTGTCGCTATTCGAACCGAGTCTTGCCCCAGCATCGCATCTACGACCAAGAGAATCTCATCAGGCTTAACAGCATCTCGAATTCGACTCGCCTGATCCATCAGCTCTTGATCAACTCCGAGGCGACCCGCAGTATCAATAATTACAAAGTTATGCAGCTTATCTTCAGCAAACTTCTTTCCCGCCTTTGAAACTGCAATCGGATCACCAACCCCATTACCGGGTTGGGGAGCAAATACTGGAATACCAACATCAGCGCCTACCTGCTGCAATTGATTAACCGCATTGGGACGTTGCAGGTCTGATGCCACCAATAGCGGGGTGTTTCCTTGGCTCTTAAGGTGAAGTGCTAATTTTCCAGCTAGGGAAGTTTTTCCCGCTCCTTGCAATCCAACCAACATTATTATTGTTGGCGATTTCTTTGCCATCCGTATTCGACGAGCCTGACCGCCTAAAATCTGGGTGAGTTCGCGATTAACAATCTCAAATATTCCATTTGCAGGATTAGTACTCTTGTTGATCTGCTCCAGTGCAGCGATGGACTCTTCCTTCACATGCTGGGCAAAAGATTGCGCCACCTCTTGGGCCACGTCGGATTCAATGAGCGCGGTATAAATATCGGCGGCTATTTCATCGACATCTCCAGCTTTGATTCGACCACGGGAGCGCAGAGATGAGAAGACGGAGGAGAATTTAGCGGAGAGTGAATCAAGCACGAGGTAAGGCTACTAGTCCTGTGAGGAGAGAATGATCTCTAGTTCGTGCGCGAGTTCGTGCGCTCGTTCGTGAGTCAGTGGAAGACCCTGCAAGTCAGTTACATATAAAGTGTCGAAGGCCTCCGCACCGAGGGTCGAAACAATGGCTCCTCTGATATCAACGCCAAACTCTGATATCGCAGTAGCAACGGTATATAAAAGCGCTGGCCGATCGTGCATGCGGACCTCAATAATTGTGGCATCGGTAACAATCTGTGTAATTGCGCAGACCACGGGAGGTGGCACAGTAATTCCAGGTCGGCGGCGGTAGGAACGAATTCGCTCCTCAATTCGATGGTCGAACTCCTTGGAACCGTCCAGCGCGCGATTAATGAGATCCACGAGACCCTCGCGAGAAGGAATCGGAACGTTGATGTCAACATTTACGATCCAATTCGTAACCGCCATCTTGTTTACCGTGCGGGTCTTAGCCGAACGAACATCTAAGCGAGTGATAGTTAAAATAGCGGTGATAGCCGATAAGAGCCCGGGCCGATCGGGAGAGACGATTTCGATATCAAGAATATCTCCACTACCAAAAATCTCCACAGAAAGCTCTTGCCGTTCAGCCTTGGCCAATTGTTCTGTTGAAAGTTCGGGTTGAGGTGGTGGAGCAATACCTTTCATGGCTGCCAAAGTGCGTTCCACTAAATTTTCAACTAATTGCGCCTTCCATCCACTCCATGCAGTTCTACCGGTTGCTTCTCCATCGGCAATGCTCAGCGCGTGCAAGAGTTCAAGGAGCTCGGCGCTCTGAATCTGCGAGAGAACGTACTCGATAGTTTGTGGGTCATCTAGATCACGGCGAGTTGCGACAGTAGGTAGAAGTAGGTGAAGGTTGACCATATTTTTTAGAGTTGTAGCATCATCCTCACTAAAACCCAAGCGTCGGGCAAGTGGTTGCATCAGCTCTGCTCCGTACTCAGAGTGATCTTCCCCTTCGAATCCTTTACCGATGTCATGAAAAAGCGCCCCAACCAGCAATAAATCTGGCCTATGTACCTGCCTCGTTAGCGCAGCTGCGCGAACCACCGTCTCCAGCATATGTCGATCAACCGTGTGATGGTGCAGAACATTTCGCTGCGGCAAAAATCGAACGTGTGACCATTCAGGAATCCAACGGCTGATCAACCCCTCTTGGTCAAGAGACTCAAAGACTTCAACCATAGATTTCCCAGCACCCAGAAAAGCAACTAAATCTTCGCGGGTCTGTCTCGGCCATGGCACCGGGATTTGGGAGAAATTTTCCGCACAGAGCATAATACTTTCCAGGGAGAGACGGACTCCGAGCTGGGATGCTACGGCTGCTGCCCGTAATCCCAAACCAGGATCGGAAGCAATGTCGTATTCGGAAATAGTTTCAATCTCGTTTCGAAATCTCTGTAGCCCTTTGGCGACTGGTATCCGTTTGCTTTGCCGCAAAGAGATGCGATGTAGACGCTCATCGATCTGATTCCAAGTTAACTGCATTACATAATCAACCGCCCGAGCTGCCTTAGAAAGCTCAAGGGCTAAGAGATCGGCATTTGCGAAACCTAAATCTGCAGCAACTGCATCTTGCTCGCTGAGTAAAAGCTGATCTCGCGATCGCCCCGTTACCCCATGAAGTGAATCTCTGACAGTAGCAAACAAGGCTTCAGCGGCTGCCAATCGATCAAGTGCGACCGGCACGAATTCACTCTTAGCCAGACACCTGATGATAGTTATATCGCGTAAACCGCCCCTCGCCTCTTTGAGATCTGGCTCTAAGAGAAAAGCTAACTCACCTGAAATCTCTCGGCGCTGTTCAATAGTTTCGCGCACCATTGGCAGATAAGTGCGAATGCGCCGGCGCCATTGTTTGTTGGCATCGAGGCTTACCCCCTCTGTCAGATCTGCATTTCCAACTATGTGGCGAGTATCTAACAGTCCAAAAATAACTTTGACATCACCGCCAGATACCGTCCTGGTCTCACGGCGCGTGCGCACCGAATAATCGATCTGACGCCCCGTACTCCAGAGTGGATTGAGCATAGATTTGATAAATACGCTCAGAACTTTCTCATTTAGTCCAACATGAATGAAAAGAAGATCAAGATCTGAACCAGGGGCCAATTCCCCGCGGCCAAATCCTCCTACGGCCGCCATAGCAATCTGTCGTTCAGTAATTCCAGAAATGGAGAGAGCACCGTGAAAGAAATCTACGAGTTCACGATCACTCGCATCTGATCTTTCGCGGCGCTCTCTAGTACCCATACAGGTAGCCTACTTATTTGATTACTTAAATTGCGTCGACTCCACGTTCGCCAGTTCGGACACGAACGACATGGTCAACTGGAACGGACCACACCTTTCCATCCCCAATTGCGCCTGTGGATGCTGCCTTTACGATGACATCGATAACTTTTTCAGCATCTGCTGAGTCAACGACGACTTCAAGACGAATCTTTGGAATCAGGTCGATGGTGTATTCAGCGCCGCGATAGACCTCTGTGTGGCCACGAGTGCGGCCAAACCCCATCGCTTCCGAGACTGTCATACCTGTTATGCCAAAAGAATTAAGTGCATTCTTAACATCATCCAACTTAAATGGCTTGATGATTGCTGTGATGAGTTTCATTTTTGCCCCTTAGTGGATTAGCTGTTGGAGGTGAAGTTGGAGAGAAAACGAGATCCATCACTGAAGGTGGAGGATTCGTATGCGGTTTCTGCATGTTGTGAAAGGTCAAGACCAACGGCCTCATCCTCTTCCGAAACACGCAGTCCGATAGTCTTATCAAGGATTTGAGCCAAGATATATGTAACGACAAAGGAGTAGACAACGACCGCGACTACCGCCAGGGCCTGATGACCGAAGAGGCTCCAACCGCCCTTGTAAAACACTCCGTTCGCACCATTGACCATTGCGGTTCCAAAGAGTCCAATCAAGAGAGCTCCCAGAATGCCGCCAACTAGGTGGACGCCAACTACATCTAGCGCATCATCAAATTTGAAGATGTTCTTGAGACCTGTTGCAAGACAGCAAACAATCCCAGCAAGGATACCGATGACGATGGATCCCATCGGACTTACGAAACCGCATGCAGGTGTAATCGCGACAAGTCCTGCGATTGCTCCTGATGCAGCACCGAGAGTTGTTGAATGACCATCGCGAATCTTCTCCGTCAAAATCCAACCAATGAGTGCAGCACCGGTGGCCGTATTGGTGTTAACGAATGCATATGCAGACAAGGTATTTGCAGAAAGTGCAGATCCCGCGTTAAAACCAAACCAACCGAACCACAAGAGTCCGGCGCCCAGTAAAACATATGGAACGTTATGTGGACGCATGCGCTCTTTTGGCCAGCCCTTACGCTTTCCAAGTACCAAAATCAAAGCGAGAGCGGCAGCACCAGCATTTGCGTGTACAACTGTTCCACCAGCGAAATCTTCTGCGCCTTTCTTCGCCAACCAACCGGCTGGTGAGAATACCCAGTGTGCGACCGGCGCGTAGACAATGACCAACCAGATAGATGAGAATGCAACCCAGCTGCCGAACTTGAGTCGGTCGGCCGATGCTCCCGTGATTAATGCTGGTGTAATTATCGCAAACATCAATTGAAATGCTACGAAAACCATAGGAGGAATAGTGAGGGCAAATCCTGTTGGTTGCATCCAAATATGATTGAGACCAAATTGCTTAAGATTCCCAATGAGACTGTTTGAACCTTGGAAGGCAAGTGAGTAAACGCCTGTGATCCAGAGAATAGAGACCATTCCCATTGTCACGTAGTTCTGTGCGAGCATTCCGAGAACGTTCTTACCGCGAACCATTCCACCATAGAAAAACGCCAGACCTGGAGTCATAAGAAGGACGAGTGCAGAAGAGGCCAAGATCCAAGCAGTATCTGCGTGATTAGTTGCATCTGTTGATGTAGCTGCAGCGGACACTAGAGTGCCCATTATGAAATGCATAGATTCTCCATTTTTTATTTAAGGTGAGGAGATCTCATCATTGAGAGGTCCGAAGAAAGTTGGCCGACACTGGCACGCACTTTTTCTTCTTACGAACGGCGATAATTTAACAGAGTAAAGGCCTAATCGGAAACTATGAGGCCTGAAATGTAGGAGTCGGCGTCGAAGGG
>JAYVUF010000229.1:0-2439 GCA_043788135.1 Actinomycetes bacterium | reverse complement strand
GAGCCCTGATGCCCAATCCAGAACTACTGCTTTTGGATGAACCAGCTGCAGGGTTAGATTTAGGTGGTCGGGAAGATCTTCTGCACAGACTTACAGTTTTGGCTGCCGACCCCTCCAGCCCGTCGATGATTGTCGTTACTCATCATGTCGAGGAGATCCCACTAGGAACTACCCACTGCCTTCTCTTGCGGGAGGGCGTAATTGTGGCTCAAGGTGCCCTCTCTGAAGTTCTCACCTCGGTCAATCTGTCACAAGCATATGATCTTCAAATAAGCGTCGAGGCAGTGGAAGGTCGTTATTTTGCTCGAGCGTCGGCTAGGTAAGCGCTTTATGATTATGGAGGTATTTTGATTGTTTCATTTCACATTTTTGCAAGCGCTCGTTACGGGGCTAGTGCAAGGCATCACTGAATTATTTCCGGTGTCAAGCCTCGGTCATTCAGTGTTAGTACCGGCGTGGCTGGGAGGGTCATGGCGCGCTTTATCAGAAGCGCCTCAGTATCTTTTGGTAGCCGTTGCTCTGCATCTAGCCAGTGCAGTCGCTCTCTTCATTGTCTTTGCTCCGCGGTGGATTGCTATTTTGAAGTCGGTTCTTACCTGGAGATCTAAGGTTCCCGCTTTTCAAGTTTTCTGGCTCTTAGTTTTAGGAACTATTCCTGTGGCACTCATCGGGTTGGCATTTAATAGTTTCTTTCAGAAGAATTTTCAAAAACCTTTAAGCGCAGCTATATTTTTATTTGTAAATGGCCTCATTCTTTTTGGAACGGAGCGCTTAACATTTAGGCGTCATCCTCACTCAGTACCTAGTGATGAAAACATGGCAATTATCGAAAGGGTCTCTCCAGGTCAGGCCGTCGTCATTGGAGTCGGTCAATGCGCAGCACTGTTCGCTGGGATAAGCAGATTTGGAATTACCGTCTCCTTTGGAATGCTACGCGGACTCTCTAGGTCAGTGGCAGCGGATTTTGCATTCCTACTTTCCTTTCCGGTGATTCTCGGAGCATCAATTGTTAAACTTCCAAAACTTGGCAATGGAGCTCTTTCGGGTTCATACGGGGCACTTACATTTGCGGCAGCAGTGGCCTTCGTTGCGACGTTTTTTTCCGTACGAGTACTCACTCGTTGGTTCAGAAATTATTCGTTGCGTCCCTTTGCTGCTTATTGCTTAGTTGTAGGGTTTGCTTCAATCATAAAGTTTGGTTTCTTCAGTTAATGTTTGTCGGGTTCGGAACGGTAATAAATATTGGAACAATCGTTCTTGGCTCCACCCTTGGGATCCTTGGGGGCGCACGATTTCCTGAGAAGTTACGAATTCTCATTACCGATGTCTTGGGGTGTATCACTCTAATAAATGCCGCAGATAACCTTCGAAGTGTTTGGTCCCCTTCCTTTTTAAGCGCAGTCCCCAGGGGGTGGACAACTCTAGGAACGCTCGCCGCGTTGATTATCGGGGGCGTAGTTGGATACCTCTTGCACATTGAGGCCAAACTCGAAGCGTTTGGGCTAACAATAAAGAATCGATTCGGATCGCAAGGTAAAGGCTCATTTTTGGAAGGTTTCATGGCCGCTTCACTACTCTTTGCGATTGGACCTCTGGCTATTCTTGGAAGTATCAGCGATGGGATGCACACAGGAATTCAGCAATTAGTTCTTAAAAGTACCCTTGATGGATTTGCTGCTATGGCTTTTGCAAGTAGTTTCGGATGGGGAGTTGCTTTCTCTGCCGTTCCAGTAGCTCTTTATCAATTTACCTGGACTGCAGTTGGCTTTTTTCTTGGAAATATTCTCTCTCAGTATCAAATTCAATCTTTGACAGCAGTTGGGGGAGTGCTTCTCTTTGGAATCGGCCTACGTTTATTAAACCTTAAATTTATCGCGATTGGAGATCTATTGCCTGCTTTGATCTTTGCGCCGCTAGTAGCACTAGCGGCGCATCAATTCATTTAATTACATTTTATTCTTATTAGAAAGTCGATGCATCAATCACAAACCGATATTTAACATCACTTGCCACTGTTCGTTCATAAGCCTCATTGATGTAATCCGCTTTGATAACCTCTACATCGCTTACGATATTCTTTTCCGCACAGAAATTAAGCATCTCTTGGATCTCAGGTAAGCCGCCGATCATTGATCCCGCCAAAGACCTGCGTAAGCGCAAGAGAGAAAATGCTGAAACCTCATAGGGCTTACCAGGTAGCCCAATGATCACAACAGTTCCATTGATCTTCAAAAGGTTAAGGTACTGCTCAATATCTAATTCTGCTGAAACCGTGTTGAGGATCAAATCAAAACTTTCCTTCAAACCTTCAAAAACTTTTGGATCTTTTGTGACAACAAAGTGAGTAGCTCCCATGCGTTTTGCATCAGCTTCTTTATTGGCAGAGTGCGAAAATACGGTCACTTCAGCGCCCATTGCCACTGCAAATTTGACTCCCAT
>JAYVUF010000228.1:0-3133 GCA_043788135.1 Actinomycetes bacterium | reverse complement strand
CTATGAGATTCCAAGCCGCGGTGAGCTTGGCAATGAGGTCAGATTCGGTCAAATCAGGTTCCTTGACCATTAGTTCAGCAAATGCATGTATTGCCGAGCCAAGCACTTGCGCCGTACTGTCTCCATCTCTTCCACCACTTCGCTCAAGGAACCATTTCAGTGCACAATCGCTAAAGTTTTCTACGCTGCTAGGAGAGACATAAACCGTTTCACCGGATGCAACTATTGGCGTAGAACTACTGAGTGGAATTACTCCTGCCCAGGAAAGTGGATCCGCAATCGAGAGACCTTCCTGCGAAAGAAGATGTAAAAGCGCTGCCGATTGGCCTTTTTTTTCACTTCCTAGCGCATGACGAAGGGCGGCGACCAACGAGGAGGGCGTGATTGGACGGCTCATAACGCCAGCAGAGCGCTTCTCCCAGAAGTCACCATAATAGTGTTGAGCAATCTCTTCAAAAAATATTGAAGGGGTTTCTTCGTCCTTTCGAACCGCTGTAATCATTAGACCTTTCTTTGCTCGCGTCATTGCGACATACATCAACCGACGCTCATCTATCGCCAGTCCACTTGCCGCTACCGAGTTCAAAACATCAAGTGACATTTCTCCATAGCGAACTCTTTCTACAAGACGCTCGCTACCTAGGAGAGACCCACGCTGTCGTAAGTTTGGCCATTTCCCTTCCTGCAAACCTGCCACCGCAACCAGGTCCCATTCGCGTCCCTTTGACGCATGAACGGTCAGTATTTCCACTACTTCTGGTCGCTGACCTTTGGATGTGATGACATCCCCCAGAATATTCTCCTGAGTTATTTGGCGAATAAAACTTTGAACTTTCGAATTAGGAAACCGCTCTGAGAATCTGCGTGCCTCTTCAAAAAGTTGCATTATTGAGTCAAGATCCCTATCAGCCACCGCACCGCGTCGACCTCCGCGGAGGGCTTGACGACGCCAACTTTCGCTTAACTTCTCTCCATCACTCGAGGTAGCTTTGCTCCAAATTTCCCACAACAAATCTTCTGCCTGTGCGCTTCCTCGACGGGCAACTTTGCGGGCACTAGCGAGTAGGTCATGAACGCGCTGCAACGAGGGTGCGCCTTCAATCAGAATTTCACCAACATCAATGGCAGCAATCAACATTTGCGTACCGCTCCGCTCGTCATCGCTCGAACGAACGCTCAACATCGCCTGCCGTATTCTGCGGAGAGAAATAGAATCCGCACCACCAAATTCGCTGAGCAATAATTTTTCACAATTTTCTAGATTTAAAGGTTTCTCCCCGACCGCTATTTGGGCTAGTAAAAGGATCGGAGCGATGGCTGAATTATGCGAAAGAGCTTCAACTCCTGTAGCAATCGGGATTCCCGAATATGTGAGTGCCCGTCTAATTGCTGAGGCCTGTGCTCCTGGAGAGCGCAAAATAACTGCCATTTCACTCCATGGAATACCTCTTATTAAGTGCGCACGGCGGAAGTGATAGGCAATCGCCTGTGCTTCTTCGCTCTGCGATAAGTAGTGCCCGATGCTTACATCAACTCCATGAATCTCTTCTTCTGGAATTTCACTATCGATTTCGGGACGCGAACTCCCGCGTGGAAATCCACTTTCTATTATTTCGCGCACTTTTAATAGTTCGCTATTACCTCGAAAGACCTCTCTGAGAGTAAGGCTGCTGCCGCGAGAGCGATAAAACTCCAACTCTGTCTCCAACTGATCGGGGTCGGCACCTCTAAATCGACCAACTGCACTTTTTTCATCAGCGCAGATCACGAGATCCTCGCCTGCAAGCGTTCTTAGAAGCAATCTTTGGGCGGGATCACTCTCTTGAAACTCATCTACCAATATCGTTGTAAATCGAGAGCGAAGCTCCGCTGCGAGAGAAGAGTTGTCGATTAAATGGTGATATGCCTCAATCACAATTTGACTTGGATCGATGCGTCTTTTTGCATCGCCCGCAGAATAACTCTGCAACTCCATGACGCTCAGATATTGGCTCCAGAATTCTGCGGCCGAGCTCCAATATTTTTCCTTATATTTTTCGCCCAATGCCGCTAACTTCGTCGGAGATAAATCTCTCTCAGATGCACGAAGAATTAAATCTCGAAGTTCTCTCACGAATCCATCGGTACCAATCGCTGGTGCTTTAGGGTTTACTAGATCTGATGGCCAATAAGATATTTCTTTAAGCAGATCACCATCGAGTAACTCGCGAATGAAAAATTCTTGCTCTGGGCCAGACATTAATATTGGATCGGGATCTTCAACGGTCGCCTTCATTTTTAAAATAGTAAAGGCAAGCGAATGAAAGGTCCGAGCCAACGGCTCACTCATCGCACCTGTTGTGTTGAGTGCAACTGCATCCCTAATTTCAGCGGCGCGTTCGCGGCCATATGTCAGAATTAGTATTGAGTTTGGATCCTGGCCATCGACAATTCTGGAGCGCGCAGATTCGACAATGACCGTTGTTTTACCGGTTCCAGGAGAACCGCAGACCACTAAAGGAGAGCCACGATGGTTGATGGCCTGCAATTGCTGCTCGGTGAAAGTCCGCATTGCTCTCACAACAGGCGCCCTAACCAGCGGACCGATTAGCGCTCCTTCACCTTTTGTCACAGCGCTCATTCAACCTGACGAAGGTGACAGAGGAGGTAAATTTGGGAAGTTTTAGTCCGAACCTGTTTCCATCGCAGCCCGATTAAGCGGAACTCCAGATTTTGAACCCTCCTGAGAAGTTGGCGAAGCGATCGCATCCGCCCCCCCTGCCTCAAGTTGGCCCACCAACTGAAAATTTCCGCCACCCAATTGCCCCTGCGCCCTGTACAACTCGAGTTTTGCGCGGGTATCGGCAATGTCCAAATTTCGCATTGTCAATTGACCGATGCGATCAACTGGACCAAATGCAGCGTTCTCGGTCCTCTCCATAGAGAGTTTGTCCGGGTGATAACTAAAAGCAGGGCCGGTTGTATTAATTATCGAGTAGTCATCTCCTCGGCGAATGCGAATGACAACTTCACCGCTAACGGCAGATGCAACCCATCGCTGAAGTGATTCGCGAAGCATAAGCGCTTGAGGATCTAGCCATCTTCCTTCATAAAGAAGTCGTCCAAGACGTCGTCCTTCAGCATGGTAATTGGC
>JAYVUF010000227.1:0-4949 GCA_043788135.1 Actinomycetes bacterium | reverse complement strand
CTGGCAACGTTTTTTTGAGAGATGATGCTGGCTTTGCTGCCACGGTTTTCACTGCTTTCTGAGCGAGCAATATCTTCGCTACCGGCTTGGAAGTGGATGGGTTCTTTTTTGTCGCGCCGGATGAAGGTGGCTCCTTTTTGGAGTTAACCTTTTTTGTCGTTGGTGTCATGTAGATCGCCACTTCTCTCATTAGCCCCACTTTTGAGTTACCTGCGAGCGAGAAGGCTAGAGCGAAGTGCGCTGAATTACCAACTTAGCCACGCTAGACTCCCCTTTCAGCTTTGGTACAGCGCAAATCTCCCAATAATGAGTGGATTGCTAGGAATGGAGAGCAATAAAAATGACAGAGCAAGGCGCTCGCTCGTTTAATAGCCTCCCCCCTCAGATTGACCTTCCACTTACAGAACACCAGATCCTGACTTTTTGGGATCAGAATGACATTTTCTCAAAGAGCGTTCAAGCCCGAAATGGTGCCGAACGGTGGACTTTCTACGAAGGCCCTCCCACTGCAAATGGTTCACCTGGAACTCATCACATTGAAGCTCGAGTTTTTAAAGATCTCTTCCCTAGATATCAAACCATGAAAGGCAAGCAGGTCATCCGAAAAGCAGGTTGGGACTGTCATGGCTTACCCGTTGAAATCGCCATAGAAAAAGAGCTGGGTTTTTCCGGTAAGGGCGATATCGAGAAGTATGGGATCGCCGCCTTCAATGAGAAATGCCGCGAGTCCGTACAACGCCATGTGGATGAGTTCACCTCAATGACGCGCAGAATGGGCTTCTGGGTAGATTTCGATGAGGCGTACTGGACTATGTCGCCTGAATACGTTGAAAGCGTCTGGTGGTCGCTTCAGCAAATTTGGAAGAAGGGTCTTCTGGTCCAGGACCATCGCGTTGCACCATATTGTCCCCGCTGTGGAACTGGCTTGTCAGATCACGAGTTGGCTCAAGGGTATGAAACGGTAACCGATCCTTCAGTTTATGTAAGATTCCCAGCCACCTCTGGACCGATTGCTGAACTAGGTGCATCATTTTTGGTGTGGACTACGACGCCTTGGACTCTTGTCTCTAATACAGCCATTGCGGTAAATCCAAAGGTCGAGTATCAAGTCGTTGAAATCACAACGGATGATAAAACCGAACGACTGGTGATTGCTACCAATTTAGTTGGAATTTTGGGTGAGAATCGACAGGTCATTGCAAAGTTCAAGGGTTCGGAGCTGGAACACATCACCTATCAGCGCCCACTAGAGCTTATTGAGATTCCTGATTCTCACTACATTGTTCTTGCAGACTATGTAACTATTGAAGATGGAACAGGACTCGTTCACCAATCTCCTGCCTTTGGTGCCGATGACCTTCAAGTCAGTCGTCGATACGGCCTACCAGTAGTAAACCCAATGGCTGCAGATGGAACTTTCTTACCCGAAGTGCCACTTGTTGGTGGAGTATTTTTCAAAGAGGCGGATAAAATACTAGTCCGATTATTGAAGGATCGGGGTGTTTTATTTCGCTATCAGCAATTTGAACACTCATACCCACACTGCTGGCGCTGCCACACGCCCTTGATGTACTACGCGCAACCCTCCTGGTACATTCGCACAACTGCCATTAAAGATGAATTGATTGCCCAAAACTCTAAAACGGATTGGCATCCAGAGACTATTAAAACCGGACGCTACGGAGATTGGCTCGAAAACAATATTGATTGGGCAATCTCTCGCAACCGCTATTGGGGAACTCCCTTACCTCTCTGGCGTTGCCCAGAAAACCACATCTACTGTGTTGGATCACTTGCAGAACTCTCGGATTTATCTGGGCAAGAGTTGAGGAAGACCGATCCGCATCGGCCCTTCGTGGATGAGATCACTTTCCCCTGCCCTTCGTGCGCTCAGTTGATGGTTCGAGTAAGTGAAGTAATTGATTGTTGGTATGACTCCGGAGCGATGCCCTTTGCGCAGTGGGGCTATCCCCATAAAGAAGGTTCCGAACTTGAATTCAAATCCGCGTATCCTGCGGATTTTATCTGCGAAGCCATCGATCAGACGCGTGGTTGGTTCTATACCCTCATGACCATCGGAACTCTGGTCTTTGATGAATCCTCCTACAAGACCGTCCTCTGCTTGGGCCACATCTTAGATAAAGACGGTCGCAAGATGAGTAAACATCTGGGAAATGTCCTGCAGCCGATTCCTCTCATGGATCAACATGGAGCAGATGCAGTTCGTTGGTACATGCTTGCTGCCGGATCACCATGGAGTGCAAGGCGAGTAGGTCATGATGCTCTCTCCGATGTGGTGCGAAAGACTTTGCTCACTTATTGGAACACCATCTCCTTTTTCTCTCTGTACGCAAATGCCGCAAATTTTGAAGTAACGCAAGATCATCAACCATCACAAGTCACGCTGGATCGCTGGATCATCTCAGAACTCAACCAATTGATTCTTGCCGTTGATACCGCCTTTGAAAAATTTGATTCTCAAGAGGTGGGCCGTCTACTAGCCGCTTTCATTGATGATCTTTCGAACTGGTACGTGCGCAGATCTCGTCGACGCTTCTGGGATGGCGAAGTGGACGCACTAACAACTTTGTACTCATGTCTGAAAACATTGACTCAATTGATGTCACCGATGGTCCCTTTCATCACAGAACATGTTTGGCAACAGTTGATCCGCGTAGGGGAGATCTCTGCATCCGAATCCGTTCACCTTTCTCTATTTCCGATTGCAGATATCTCAAAAATCGATCCCGATCTCTCTGCCTCCGTTGCGTTATCACGCAGATTAGTTGAGCTTGGTCGCGCCGCTCGAGCTGAATCCAAGATCAAAATAAGGCAGCCGCTAGCTAGAGCTCTCATTGCGGCTAACGGGTGGAGCAGAATGAATTCGGAAATTCGTGGACATATTCAAGATGAACTCAATGTATTGAAATTGGATCAGCTATCAGATGAAGGAGAAGGTTTAGTCACCGTCACTATTAAAGCCAATTTCAGGAGTATCGGTGCTCGTTACGGAGCTGATGTTCAGGCGATCGCGACGGCGATAGCACAGGTGGATGCCCCAGCACTCGTCTCCTCGCTACGCCAATCTGGGACTTATGGTTTGGCCTATGGAGAGAAATTTGCAGATCTAGTCACGGAGGATTTCGTTGTAACAGAAACTCCGAAGGAGGGGTGGTCTGTTGCAAGCCATTCAGGCGAAAGCGTTGCCCTAGATTTAGAGTTAAACGAGGAATTACTGCAAGCTGGACTGATGCGAGAAGTGATCCGAGCGATTCAAGAGAGTAGGAAGAGCTCTGGGTTTGAAATTAGTGATCGAATCCATGTCCGCTGGAACTCTGGCTCGCAACTGGCTTCCACTGTCACAAAGTATTTTCAAGAAATTTCAGATGAAGTTTTAGCCCTTTCGATAACTCAGGATCTCACCATTTCTTTGGATGAAAATGAATTGGGTCTTGGTCTCCTCCTCGAGAAGGCATAGGTGCGCGGAAAATTAGTGGATGCGCCGGGCAAAAGAAATAACAATCTCAGTGACAAAAAAGATCAATAGAAATGAGATATCAATCGCGACTGGACCAATTCTTAGTGGTGGAATAAATTTTCTGGCAAATCGCATAATGGGATCAGTCACTGCATAAACGGCTTCGGCAACTGCTAGTACGACTCCACGTGGTTTCCACGAGGGAGAAAATATTCTGATGTAATCCAATATCACCCTAGCAAAAAGGGAGATTATAAATAATTGAAGCACAAAAACAATAATCGTTCCAAGGCTACTCATTTAAATCTTCTCCCTGAGAGAAAAGCGCTATCAACTTTGATTAAAAAAACTTGCTTCCGTAGCGGCAGCTTTGTTTTCAGTACTCACTCGCACATTCGCGGGTGTAAGTAAAAATACCTTTGAAGTTACTCTTTCAATACTTCCGTGAAGCCCAAACACTAGGCCAGAAGCAAAATCAACCAAGCGCTTACGCTCTGACTCTTCCATATCTGAAAGGTTCATTAACACTGGTTGGCCCGTGCGATAACGCTCACCAACCGTTCGTGCCTCATTGTAAAAGCGCGGATGGATCGTGAAAATTTGGTCCATTATGGGGAGTGCTTCCTGGGGCGGAGCGTACGAAGGCGCTGGGGCGAGGATCGGTGCCACAGAACCCCTAGTGGATGCTGGAATTGGGCTAAATGATGGCCTGGCAGATTGAGAGATCGATCTCACGCCGCGATGTGAACTTTCAACGGGCTGGGTGGGTTGAAAAGATTGAACGGGTTGAGCTTGCCCGAGCTCTTCCTCTTCATCCACGAGTCCAAGATAATTCGCTGCCCTCTTAAATACATTAGCCATACCCTAATTTTAGGCTAAAACGTCTCGAGATCCGAGGATTGAACTCCCGATTCGAAGATGTGTCGCTCCTGCCCCAATTGCCACTTCAAAGTCCCCACTCATTCCCATGGAGAGATTTACTAACTGGGGATAGGAGCTAGCCAATCGAATTTGAAGCCTCTGCAATTCCGAAAATGTGGAGGAAGGATCAACATTTATCGGTGCCACTGTCATCAGGCCTATCGGACGAATCCGTGTGTGTTGATGCAAACTCTCTAAAAGCCCATCTACATCTACCTGGGCCACCCCTCCCCGATCGCTCCGTTCCGGTTCGAAATTGACTTGAACAAAGTAGCTCAGCTCTGAAATCTTCGCCACAGCGTCAAATTTACGAGCATGATCGATGGATTGCAATGAATGGACGCAATCTGCCCAGTTTGAAATCGAATTGATCTTTCTCCCCTGCAACTTTCCTTGAAAATGCCAGTTAATATCCTTCGGTAGGAGGCCAGATTTTAAGGCGCCTTCTTGATCCCGATTCTCACCAAAATCTCTAATCCCCAAATCATATAAAATTTGAAGATCCTCAATGGGAAAATTCTTAGTTACTGCGATTAGCGTTATCTCCGCA
>JAYVUF010000226.1:0-7219 GCA_043788135.1 Actinomycetes bacterium | reverse complement strand
ATGGGGTTATTTATGATGATTTCACACCTGAAAGGTTGATACCGGAAATGCAGCCAGCGGGTGTCACAGGCACCGTGCTGGTACAGGCTGCTGATACTTACGAAGATACTTTTTACATGTTGGATGTCGCTCATAAATATGAATTTGTTCATGGGGTAGTTGGATTTATTCCGTTAGACCGGACCGCGGAAGCTACAAGAGCTCTCAAAATCTTTTCTAAGGATAAGTATTTCAAAGGCGTACGAAACCTTACTCATAACTATGCGGATAAGAAATATGAGTTAGACGACCAGTGGATCTTACGAACAAGTGTTTTGGAGACTTTAGCGATCGTGGAGGAGAGTGGATTAGCGTTTGACTATGTGGCGGTTAATGAGGCTCATCTTGCGAATGTAGCAATCTTGGCCGAGAAGTTTCCTAATTTAAAAATAGTGATTGATCATTTTGGAAAGCCAAATATTGCTGGAAAGGTTATGGAACCGTGGGCTACTCAAATGAGTGATCTTTCCAAGTTTGAAAATGTTTATGGCAAGTTCTCTGGCTTAAATACTGCATCTAACGCTAATTGGACCGTATCTGACTGGCAACCATATGTTGATCATATGGTTGAGTCTTTTGGTGCCAAACGAATCATGTTGGGTGGTGACTGGCCGGTGATAACTCTGATTAACAATTACGTGGATGTTTGGAGAGCTCAACTCTCAGCGCTTGAGGAATATTCAGAGAAAGATCAAGAGTGGATTAAAAGCAAGACTGCAATAGAAGTCTACAGATTGAAGGGATAAATCATGAAACGTTATGCATCAGTTATTGGAATGAAGCCCGAGCATCGCGCAGAGTATGAACGTTTACATGCAGCGGTTTGGCCTGAGGTACTCAAACAGATCTACGCTAGTAATATTCGAAACTATTCGATCTATCGATATGGAGAGGTTCTTTTTTCATATTTTGAATATGTTGGAGATGACTTCCAAAAGGACATGGCGAAAATGGCCGAGGATCCAACAACTCAACTCTGGTGGGACCTTTGTAAACCTCTTCAAACACCCGTCGTCGACAAAAAAACAGATGAGTGGTGGTCCGATATTCCAGAGATTTTCCACGTCAACTAATAGTATTTAACTTAGGAGCAGATGTGATCACCAGAGAGGCAAGACCAGATCTACCATTAGATGGGATATTGGTTCTCGATTTTTCACAGTTTTTAGCGGGACCAGTGGCTGCCATGCGGTTGGCAGATTTGGGTGCACGAGTCATCAAAATTGAGCGTCCAGGAACTGGTGATATTGGACGGACTCTGGCTTTTGCCGGGTTGGAGAGCGATGGAGATACTCTCTCTTTTCACATCATGAATCGAAATAAAGAGAGTTTTGCTGCCGATTTAAAGAATGAGACAGATAAGTTAGAGGTTTGGGAGTTGATCAAACAGGCAGATGTCATTATTCAGAACTTTAGACCGGGTGTAATTGAACGATTGGGATTCGGTTATGAAGATGTAAAGAAGGTAAACCCTAAGATTATTTATGCCAGCGCCTCAGGATATGGCTCTACTGGGCCATGGAAAGATCGTCCTGGGCAGGATTTGCTGGCTCAATCAATCTCTGGTTTTCCTTGGCTCAACGGTTCAAAAGATATGCCGCCCATTCCAGCAGGAATTGCTGTTGCTGATATTTTCACTTCGGTTCACATCGCACATGGGGTAACCGCGCTACTACTGCGTCGGGAGCGAACTGGTGTCGGCGGTTTGGTTGAAACCAGTTTGATTGAGTCAATGTTAGATCTGCAATTTGAACTGCTTAGTGCTCATACGTTTGATAACTCTGTAGAGGTTAATCGAGGTGCTAGCAATTCCGCGCACGCGTTCTTACCTGCTCCGTATGGGCTTTATTCGACGAGCAACGGATACATCGCCGTTGCAATGAATCCCATTCCCAAGTTAGGTGAACTACTGGGAATAGATTTTAGTATGTATGCAGATCCACAGACTTGGTGGACGAGTCAGGAAAAAATTATGGAAACGTTAACTACGCAATTCGAAATTAATACGACGGAGTATTGGCTGGGAATTTTGGATCAGGCGGACGTTTGGTGCGCCCCAGTACTTACTCTGCCAGAGTTAGTGGCGCACGAAGGATTTCATGAGTTAGAGATGTTGCAAGAAACCAAGCGCCTGTCCCAGAGCCGCGAAGATGAAATTTTGATAACTGTGACCAGATCTCCACTGCGTCTCGACGGAAAAACTCTAAAGAGTTCTAAAGGCGCTCCCCATGTAGGTGAAGATACTGAAAAGATTCGTGTCGAACTTCTTAAGGGGGAGTAATGCAAAATCCAAACTCAGATCCTGCAGCTCGATATCAAGTGCCCGTTTGGAATCAGGATACAAAGTTGTATGAGGACTACCTGATTGGAGAGGTTGATCGTTCTATTCGCCGCACGATTTCTGAAGGTGAAGTGATGCTTTTCAGCTCCCTTCTTGTAGATCTTCACCCATACGTTGCGGATGACATTTGGGCGCGGGAAGAGGGGCTATTTGGCAAGCGCATAGTTCCGGGTGCTTTGGTATTTGGATACGGAATGGGGTTATTTGCGCACAACAATGTAAATACTTTTTCGTATGGCTACGACCGATTGAGATTCATAAAGCCGGTCTTTATTGGTGACACCATTTATGCCATGAGAACTTTGCTAGAGAAAACTCCGAAATATGAAAAAATGGGGCTTTTTCGGGTGAGTTATGAGGTATTTCGAGCCGATAATGAAGAGTTAGTTTTATACACAGAGCATTTGCAAACCATTTTATATCGGACATCGCAAGTGGAGAACCAGGTACTCCCATGATCGGTATATTTAAAGAAATCTCTGAGTTCTGTAATTTAGAGATATTAGATTCTCATAAAGTTCCAATTGCTATTTTAGGAGCTGGTGGAATAGTTGATGGCGCGCATCTTCCTGCATACAAGATCGCCGGGCTTGAAGTCATAGGTATTTTTGACGTCGATCAGCTGAAGGCAAAGGATGTGGCGCAGCGGCACTCGATTCCGAAAGTTTATACATCCCTTGCAGAACTCTTGGCAGATCCAGAGTCTTCTATCGTGGACATTGCCGTTCCTGCCGCTCTTCAGCCCGAGATTTTTTACCAAGTTGCCAACGTAAAAAAACATATTCTGGCACAAAAGCCGATGGCGACAAGCGTCGCCGATGGCTTGAAGATGGCGCAAGCGGTAACTGAAAATGGAATTATTGCAGCTGTAAATCATCAACTTCGTTTTGAAGAGGGGATGGCTGCGGCGTATCAAATGGTGCAACTTGGTTGGGTAGGAAAAGTCACAAATATCTCTATTGTGGTGAACCTTGTTACACCTTGGGAGATGTGGCCGTGGGCAAAGGATTTGGATCGCCTAGAAATCATGCTCCATTCCATCCATTATCACGATGTTATCAGGTGGTTTTTGGGTGAACCCAATACCGTCTTCTGCGTTGCCGGGAAAACTCAAGGGCAATATCCAAAAGGCGAGACGAGAACCATAAGTACTTATTCTTATGATGAAGGAGTGAGCGCGCTGGTGCACGCGAATCACATCAATCGCGGAGGAGATAACAAGGCAGAGTTTCGCATCGATGGTGATCAAGGATCCATTAGAGGGACGCTCGGATTGCTTTACGACTATCCAGTTGGGCGAGTAGATACTTTAGAGGTGAATTCACAAGTTGTTGCAACCGATGGATGGACACCATATCCCGTTACAACTCGCTGGTTTCCAGATGCTTTTAGGGGAACTATGGGATCAGTGATGCGTGCAATCGCAACTGGGGCGCCACTTCGAAGTAGCGTCTGCGACACGGTCGGCACTCTTCGCTTAGTTGATGCGCTCTATCAATCCATGGATTTAGGAGAAAGTATTAAGCTTGGTAATCAATAACCTTTGAGGTTATCTCCCCAATTCCCGCGATACCAGTAGTGACTACTTGGCCTGCACGCAAATATTTAGTCGGGTTGAATCCCATTCCGACACCTCCTGGAGTTCCCGTGTTAATCACATCACCCGGAAATAACTCCATGAATTGCGAGATGTACCAAACGAGGTGATCTACCCCAAAGAGGAGATCGGAGGTGAATGAGTTTTGCCTCGTTTCACCATCAACCTTGCACCAGATACTTAGGTTTGAAGCATTTATGGAATCATTCGTCACAATGTGAGGACCCATAGGGTTGAAATGGGGGAATGACTTGCCTTTAACCCACTGTCCCGAACGTTCAATCTGCCAATGGCGCTCGCTAATATCTTGAGAGATGCTGTATCCCAGAATGTGTTTAGAAGAATCATTAGGACTCTTAAGATAAAGAGCACGCTTGCCAATGACCACAGCTAGTTCAACTTCGTAGTCGGTTGCAGTACTTCCAGGTGGAATAATTACATCATCGTTTGGACCAATAAATGAATCTGGTGCTTTCATGAAAATGATGGGTTCCGCTGGAGTTTGCGCTTTGGTCTCGGCAATGTGCTTTACATAGTTAAGGCCAACGCAAATTAGCTTGGTGGGCCGAGTTAGAGGAGCGCCAATTCTTTGTGAACCCAACTCCGCGCTTTCTAGTTTTGATAAATCAGCCAGGCTCACTTTTGCAGCAGCGCCATTCTCTAGAGACTCACGACTCCAGTCCCCAATAAGTGAATCAACGTAGTAGACGCGATCGTGCTCTACCACTACGGCCCGCTCTTTACCTATGGCGCCTACTCGAGCTATTTTCATATTCCCCCGCCTAGTGATTCATTATTTTGGAAGATGTCCTAAACCTTGATTAGTTTGAAGAATTTTTACATGCCGCGGTTCTAGTTCGTCCAGAGTAGAAACCCCAAGTAGTTTCATATTTCTGATCATCTGTCCTTTAAGAATTTCTAGTGCGCGTTCTACTCCAAGTTGACCGCCAGACATCAACCCATATAGGTACGCCCTACCAATATATGTAAAGTCAGCTCCGAGCGCGATTGCAGCCAATATATCGGCACCATGCATGATTCCAGTGTCAAGATGTATCTCAGCATCGCCTTTGATTTCGCGTTTCACATCTACCAATAGATGAAGTGGAACAGGCGCACGATCGAGTTGCCTTCCCCCATGATTTGAAAGCAAAATTGCATCTGCCCCAGCTGCTACAGCTTTTTTTGCGTCATCAACTGTTTGAATTCCCTTAACCGTCAATTTGCCTTTCCATTGACTTCTAATCCATTTTAGATCTTCGAATGTCATGGATGGATCAAACATAAAATCAAGAAGTTCAGCGACGGTACCTTTCCAATTAGACATTGATGCGAAACTAATTCCCGGAGTCGTGAGGAAATTGATCCACCACTCGGGTTTTGGAATGGCGTCTACCAAAGTTTTGATAGTGAGGCTTGGTGGGACAGTTAGGCCGTTGTAGGAATCACGCAATCTAGCACCTGCTACAGGCACATCAACTGTGAGCATCAGATGATCCACTCCCGCGATTTCGGCCCGGCGAACCAGGTCCATGCTCTTCTCGCGATCCCTCCACATATATAACTGGAACCAATTCGCACCATCAGGGGCAGCAGCGACCACATCTTCGATACTTGTGGTTCCAAGAGTTGAAAGGGTAAAAGGAATCCCATACTTTGCAGCAGCTCGGACTCCTGCTCGCTCGCCCTCGGTATGCATCATCCGAGTAAAACCTGTTGGAGAAATTCCAACCGGCATCTGAAATTTTTGACCAAAAACTTGGCACTCTAGGGAGGCGTTAGAAACGTCTTTGAGAATGTTGGGTGCAAATTCCAGATCCAAAAAGGCGCGGCGCGCTCTTTCCAGAGTGACCTCGGATTCGGCGGAGCCATCGGTGTAATCGAATGGCCCTTTAGGGGTTCGTTTCTTGGCAATTTCGCGTAGATCCCAGATGGTAAGGGCTTGAGCGAGCCGTTGTTCTTTTCGATGGAAGGTCGGTCCTTTAAATCGCAGCAGCGGAGCTAGTTCAGAGGCTTTTGGAAACTGCCGTTTCACATTCGGTATTTCCATGCCTAACCTCCTCTGGTATTTCTAAAATCATATAGGATTATTACACACTCTACAACCACCGATTCTTCGCATTCATTCTGCCCAAAAAATCTTTTTTAGGATTGAATAGGATTAAGTAATAGGAGTAATGAATCGAATTGGAGTGTTCGTGGAAAATATTGAGGCGTTTAACAATCATCTACCCGTCAAAGTTCGGTTTGGTGCAGGCAAGGCGCTCACACTTCCAGATGTGATTGCTGAAGTTGGGGCTGCCAAGGTTTTCCTGATGGTTGATGAAGGAATTGAAAAATTTAATCCGGCCGCGAAGGCAGTGATAGAGCTATTAGTTGCCACTCCTTCACTTGTTGTGACTGTATTTGAAAAACCGGCTGGAGAACCCACTATCGAAATGGTGGATGATGCAACTAAAGCACTCGTTTCCTCTGGCGCCGAAGCCGTTGTCGCGCTGGGCGGTGGCTCCATTATTGACACCGCCAAGGCTGCCAGGCTTTGTGCCCAACTAGGCATCACTTTCCGCGAATTTCAAGCGAAATCTCCTACTTATCCAGTTCCGACTGTAGCGCTGATCGCACTTCCAACTTCTGCCGGAACTGGGTCAGAAGTTTCGGGTGGTTCAGTTATTTCTGACCCAGAAGCAGGTCGCAAAGCGGGAATCGCTAATGGCAACCTGCGCGCGCAAGTTGCGATCGTTGACCCAGTTCTTACTTACAGCATGCCTCCATCAATGACTGCAAATACGGGGATTGATGCGCTCGCACAAGCAATTGCGGGAATCATTGCAAAGTGCAGTACCCCTATCGGTGATGCGATTGGTTATGAAGCGATTCGCATGATGACACCGTCATTGGTGGCTGCATACAAAGATGGTACAGACAAAGATGCAAGAGCTGGAATGGCCGCCGGCAGCATGATGGCGGGGTTAACAATGAATATCTCTGATTGCACTGCCGAGCACTCACTTGGACAGGCGATTGGAGGCCTGAAGCATGTGCCTCATGGCCTCACAATTGGTTTAGTCCTTGCTGAAACTTTAGCCCGTGAAGCCAAAATCGTTCCGGAAAAAATGGAGCGCGTCGCGGATGCAATGGGCGCTCCTGAAGATGGCAGCAAAGATGGATCTCGCGCAGTGCGCGCAGTAAGCCGAATCTTGACCGAACTCAACTTCCCAGTGCTTTCGAGTTTGGGATTTGTT